>QGUX01000161.1 GCA_003242275.1 Pseudomonadota bacterium
GAGCTGGTGATGAGCCAGCACCTGCAGCTGGTGGAACTGCGCACGCCACTGGCCGCGGCGCTGGTGATGACCCCGGCCGCCGTCGGCGGCTTCATCGGCGGTCCGCTGGCCGGCCGGCTGATGCACAGGGTCTGGCCGCCCGCCCTGACCTTCGCCGCCATGTCGCTGGCGGCGGCCTCGGCCTGGCTGATCGCGGCGCTGCCGCCGGTGCAGGAGGGCCTGGCCGTCGTGCGGCTGCTGCTGCTCACGGGCATTGGCCTGGGCATCGGCGCCAGCGTCACCTTCGCCTCCACCACCATCATGAACGCGGCGCCGCCGGAGCGTGGCGGCATGGCCGCCTCGATCGAGGAAGTGGGCTTCGAGCTGGGCGGCTCGCTCGGCGTGGCCCTGTTCGGCAGCTTGATGACCATCGCCTATGCCGCATCGCCGGCACTGCCCGAGGTCCCGGGCCTGCCACCGCAGGTGCGCGACTCCCTGGACGAGGCCATGCGGGTGGCCGATGGGCTGGCCGGCGACGCGGCAGAGACGCTGCGCGCGGCGGCCCGCAGCGCACTGGCGCAGGCCATGCGCGTGGTGATGGCCGGGGTGGGCCTGCTGTGGTTCGCCACCGGCCTTCTGGTCGCGGGAACCCGCCGCCCGGCCGCCCGCTCCTGAACACAGCCGGCCACATGCTGCGGTACGCTACGCCCCCGGATCGAACACTGCGCACACCGGGGGGACGCAGGAAGCATATGCCGCAGCGTGGATCGGCCGCCCATGGCGCCGTCATCGAATTCTGGAGCCAGGCGGGAAGGGAGCGCTGGTTCGGCAAGGACGAGGCCTTCGACCGCCTCTTCCGCGAGCGCTTCCTCGACCAGCACATGGCCGTGGCCGCGCGCCGGCACGATGACTGGCTCGACTCGCCCGAGGGCGCGCTGGCGCTGCTGATCCTCACCGACCAGTTCCCGCGCAATGCCTTCCGCGGCACCGCGCACATGTATGCCACCGACCCGCTGGCGCGCCACTACGCGCGGCGGGCGCTGCAGCGGGGCCACCTCGGGCGCATCCCACCCGACCTGCGCGTGTTCATGTGCCTGCCGTTCATGCATTCCGAGGACCTTGCCGACCAGGAGCTCTGCGTGGACCTCGTGCGCACGTTCACGAGCGACTCCACACTCGACTATGCCATCGACCATCGCGACATCATCCAGCGCTTCGGACGCTTCCCGCACCGCAACCCCAAGCTGGGACGCGAGACCACGCCCGAGGAAGAAGCCTTCCTCGCCGCGGGCGGCTTTGCCGGTTGAGGAATCGCCATGAGCCTGGTCATCGGCCTGGACGTCGGGACGCAGAGCGTGAAGCTGCTGGCCTACGACCCTGGATCGCGCCGGGTCGTGCAGCAGTGTTCGCGCGAGCTGGAGCTGGTGGCGCGCGAGGACGGCAGCCGCGAGCAGGAGGCCGCATGGTGGACCGACGCGATCCGCGACTGCTTCGCGCGGCTGGATGCCTCGCTGAAGCAGCGCGTGTCGGCCATCGGCGTGTCCGGCCAGCAGCATGGCTTCGTGCCGCTGGACGCGGACGGCGAGGTGCTGGCTCCCGCCAAGCTGTGGTGCGACACCAGCACCCAGGCCGAGTGCCAGGAGATCATGCAGGCCGTCGGCGGCCCCGCGCGCTGCATCGAGCTGGCGGGCAATCCCATCCTCGCCGGCTACACCGCATCGAAGCTGCCCTGGACGCGGCGCCATCGCCCCGCGGCCTATGCCCGCCTCGCGCGCATCCTGCTGCCGCACGACTACGTGAACTTCTGGCTCACCGGCGAGCAGTGGATGGAGCATGGCGATGCCTCGGGCACGGGCTGGCTCGACGTGCGCACGCGCCAGTGGAGCCTGCCGCTGCTCGGCGCCACCGATCCGGACCGCGATCTCGCCGCCCTGCTGCCGCCGCTGGTGGAGGCCAACGCGCACTTCCCGATCGCACCGCGCATCGCCGATGAGCTCGGGCTGCCGCGCGGCGTGCAGGTGTCGGCCGGCGGCGGTGACAACATGATGGCCGCCATCGGCACCGGCAATGTCGCCCCCGGCGTGCTCAGCATGAGCCTCGGCACCTCCGGCACGCTGTTCACCACCGCCACCCGGCCCGTGGTGGATGACACCGGCGCATGGGCGGCGTTCTGCTCCTCCACCGGCGGCTGGCTGCCGCTGGTGTGCACCATGAACTGCACCGTGGCCACCGGCCACGTGGCGCGCACCTTCGGCTTCGACCCGCGCGAGGGCGATGCGCTGGTGAATGCCACGCCGCCGGGCGCCAACGGCCTGGGGCTGCTGCCCTTCTTCAATGGCGAACGTACCCCCGACCTGCCGGCCGCGCGCGCCAGCTTCTACGGCCTGGACGGCAGCAACTTCACGCCCGCGCATGCCTACCGCGCCGCCATGGAAGGCGCCACCTATGCACTGCGCAACGGCTACGACGCGCTGCGCCGTGCCGGCCTCGGATTCGACGCCATCCGCCTCACCGGCGGCGGCAGCCAGAGCGCCGCGTGGCGGCAGATGGTGGCCGACGTGTTCGGCCTGCCCGTGGACGTGCCCGAGCAGGCCGAGGGCGCGGCCTTCGGCGCGGCGCTGCAGGCGCTGTGGGCCTGCCATAGCGCCGGCACGCCGGGGGACCTCATCGCCATCGCGCGCGAGCACGTGGCGCTGGTCCCCGGTGCGCGCGCCGAGCCCGATGCCCGCGCCGCCGGCGCCTACCAGGCCGCCTATGCCGAGTTCCTGCGGCAGCTTGGGGCCTGCGCCTCGCTGTACGCGGCCGCCGGCAGGGCGTGAGGATCGCGCCAGGATTTCCACTTCCACGAAACGCACAGGACCATCCGCATGAGCACTCCCTTCATCGGCCAGCACGAGTACTTCCCCGGCATCGGCCGCATCCCCTTCGAGGGCCGCGACTCGGACAATCCGCTGGCCTTCAAGGTGTACGACGCCAACCGCAGCATCGGCGGCAAGACCATGGCCGAGCACCTGCGCTTCGCCGTGTGCTACTGGCACACCTTCACCAATGCCGGCCACGATCCCTTCGGTCCCGGCACGCGCCGCTTTCCCTGGGAGGCCGGTTCGCCGATGGCCACCGCCGAGGCGCGGGTGGACGCGGCCTTCGAGTTCTTCACCAAGCTGGGCGTGCCCTACTACTGCTTCCACGACGTGGACCTCGCACCCGACGCCGAGGACGTGGGCCAGTACGAGAAGAACCTCGAACACATGGTGGCGCTGGCCAGGGAGCGGCAGCAGGCCACCGGCGTGAAGCTGCTCTGGGGCACGGCCAACCTGTTCTCGCATCCGCGCTACATGAACGGCGCGGCCACCAACCCGGACTTCCGCGTGGTGGCGCGTGCCGCGGCGCAGGTGCGCGCCGCGCTCGCCGCCACGGTGGAGCTCGGCGGCGAACACTACGTGTTCTGGGGCGGCCGCGAGGGCTATGCCTCGCTGGTCAACACCAACATGAAGCGCGAGCTGGAACACTTCGCGCGCTTCCTGACCATGGCGCGCGACTACGGTCGCAGCATCGGCTTCAAGGGCTACTTCTTCATCGAGCCCAAGCCCATGGAGCCGATGAAGCACCAGTACGACTTCGACGCCGCCACCGTGGCCGGCTTCCTGCACCGGCACGGCCTGGAGAAGGACTTCAAGCTCAACATCGAGGCCAACCACGCCACGCTGTCCGGCCACACCTTCGAGCACGAGCTGCAGGTGGCCTCGGACCTGGGCCTGCTGGGCAGCATCGACGCCAACCGCGGCAACCCGCAGAACGGCTGGGACACCGACCAGTTCCCCGTGGACCTGTACGACACCACGGCGGCGATGATGGTGGTGCTGCGCCAGGGCGGACTGCCCGGCGGGCTCAACTTCGACGCCAAGCCGCGCCGCGAGTCCACCGACATGCGCGACCTGTTCATCGCCCACATCGGCGGCATGGATGCCTTCGCGCGCGGGCTGGAGGTGGCCCATGCGCTGCTCACCGGCTCGCCGTGGGAGAAGTGGCGCAGCGAGCGCTATGCCAGCTTCGATTCGGGTGCGGGCAAGGACTTCGAGGAAGGCCGCCTGTCGCTGACCGACCTGGTGGAGATCGCGCGCAGGCAGGGCGAGCCGCCGCAGACCAGCGGCCGGCAGGAGCTGTACGAGAACCTGCTGAACCAGTACCTGCTGCGCTGACGGCCCACGGGGGCGGCGCAACCGCCAGGGCCAGGATCCGGGGAGGCGAGATGGTGCAAAGGCAATCGCGGGCAGTTGTCGCTGCGGTGGGACAGGCATCCCGGGCAGCCTGGTGCGCCGTTCCGCTCGCCACGCTGGCCTTGCTGCTGCTCGCCTGGCTGCCCTTCCCCGCCGCCGCGGAGGATGGCTACGACCTGTGGTTGCGGTACCGCCCCCTGCCCGCACAGCGCGCCGGGGAGCTGCGCGCCCGGGTGAGCCAGCTGGTCATGCCCGCGCCCTCGCCTACCCTCGCTGCCGCGCGTGATGAGCTGTTGCGCGCCTTCGAGGGCTTCCTCGGCCGCCCACCGGCGATGGTGGATGCGCCCACCTCGCCTGGCGCGCTGCTCGCCGGCACGCCCGCCTCGCTGCCCCTGCTGCGCACTCTCGGCCTCGACCTGGCCGCACTCGGCAACGAGGGCTATGCCATCCGCAGCCTGCCCGTGCAGGGCCGGCCGGCCACCGTGATCGCCGCCAACACCGACCTGGGCGTGCTCTACGGCGCGTTCGCATTGCTGCGCCAGGTGCAGACCGGCGCATCGCTGGATGGGCTCGACATCCGCGAGGCGCCGCGCGTGAAGGTGCGCGTGCTGAACCACTGGGACAACCTCGACCGCCATGTCGAGCGCGGCTACGCCGGCGCCTCGATCTGGGACTGGTGGAAGCTGCCCGACTACGCCGACCCGCGCTACACCGACTATGCCCGCGCCAATGCCTCCCTCGGCATCAACGGCGCGGTGCTGAACAACGTCAATGCCAATGCCACCATCCTGACGCCGCGCTACCTCGCCAAGGTGCGCACCATCGCCGAAGTGCTGCGGCCCTACGGCATCCGCGTGTACCTCTCGGCGCGCTTCAGCGCGCCGATGGAGATCGGGGGATTGCAGACCGCCGACCCGCTCGACGCCGACGTGCGCGCCTGGTGGCGCGCCAAGGCGGCCGAGATCTATGCGCTCATCCCCGACTTCGGCGGCTTCCTGGTCAAGGCCAATTCCGAGGGCCAGCCCGGCCCGCAGGACTTCGGCCGCACCCACGCCGACGGCGCCAACATGCTGGCCGAGGCGCTGGCCCCGCACGGCGGCATCGTGATGTGGCGCGCCTTCGTCTACTCGCAGCACAACCCGGACGATCGCGCCAAGCAGGCCTGGACCGAGTTCAAGCCGCTGGACGGGAAGTTCCGCGACAACGTGCTGGTGCAGGTGAAGAACGGCCCCATCGACTTCCAGCCGCGCGAGCCCTTCAGCCCGCTGTTCGGCGCCATGCCGGGCACGCCGTTGATGATGGAGTTCCAGATCACCAAGGAGTACCTGGGGTTCGCCACGCACCTGGCCTACCTCGGCACCCTGTACGAGGAAGTGCTGCAGGCCGACACCCACGCGCTCGGCGCCGGCTCCACCGTGGCCAGGGTGGTCACCGGCGAGCTGCACGGGCATGCGCTCTCCGGCATGGCTGGCGTGGCCAACATCGGCACCGACCGCGACTGGTGCGGATCCATCTTCGACCAGGCCAACTGGTATGTGTTCGGCCGGATGGCGTGGAACCCCGACCTCTCCGCGCGCGACATCGCCGGCGAATGGGTGCGCATGACCTTCGGCGACGACCCGGCCATCGTCGAACCCGTGGTCGGCATGATGATGGAATCGCGCGAGGCGGTGGTGGACTACATGACGCCGCTGGGCCTGCACCACTTGATGGGCCGCGGCCACCACTACGGCCCCATGCCCTGGGATGCCGGCGGCCCACGCGCCGACTGGACGCCGGTGTACTACCACCGCGCCGACAAGGACGGCATCGGCTTCGACCGCAGCAGCAAGGGCAGCAACGCCGTGGCGCAGTACGCGCTGCCGGTGGCGCGGCGCTTCGACGACCTGGCGCAGGTGCCCGAGGAGTACCTGCTGTGGTTCCACCACCTGCCCTGGACCCATCGCATGCGCTCCGGCGCCACGCTGTGGGAGGAGCTGGTACGGCACTACTCGCGCGGCGTGGCAACCGTGGCGCGCATGCGCGAGACCTGGGCCGGACTTGCCGGGCGCATCGACAGCCAGCGGCACCACCAGGCCGCCACCTTCCTCGCCATCCAGCAGCGCGAGGCGCAATGGTGGCGCGATGCCAGCATCGCGTACTGGCAGAGCCTCAACGGCCTGCCGCTGCCTGCCGGCGAAGCCGCGCCGGCGCATCCGCTGGAGTACTACCAGGGCTTGTCTTTCCCCGACGCTCCCGGTAACTAACGGCAAGGAACGGCCCGCCGGTGGATCGGGGACGGCGGGGCGCATTGGGGCATTGTCCGACTGCATCACCCGTCGCCCTGCTGCCAGAATCCCCCGGGGGACTCCAGCGCAGAGGTAACCGATGACGATGCGTCCGAACCGCCCGCTCGACCTCGCCGTCGTAGGCAATTGCGAGGTCGCCGCACTGATCGATGCCTGCGGGACGATCGTGTGGATGTGTGCGCCCCACCCCGATGGCGATCCCGTGTTCAATGCGCTGCTCAGGCCCGAGCTCGGCGCCTCACAGCGTGGCGTGTTCGCGGTGGAGCTGGCCGGGCTCACCGCCACCGAGCAGCATTACGTCCACAACACCGCCATCGTCGAGACGTTGCTGCATTCCAGCGACGGCAGCACCGTGCGCATCACCGACTTCTGCCCGCGCTACGAGGCCCGCGGCCGCATCTCGCGGCCGTCGGCGCTGGTGCGCACCATCGAGCCCGTATCCGGCCGGCCGAAGATCCGCCTGCGCATCACGCCCGAGAAGGACTATGGCGCCGGACCCGGCTTCGTCGGCGCCGCCAGCCACCACATCTCCTACGAGGCGCGCGACACGCGCTACCGGCTGACCACCGACGCTTCGCTGCGGCAGATCTGCGAGAACACGCAGACCATGCTCGACGCGCCGCTGCACTTCGTGTTCGGGCCGGACCAGCAACTGGAGGAGTCCCCGCAGTCGATCGCCGTGCGCTGGCTGGAGGAAACCCGCCATTACTGGCAGGTGTGGACGCGGGGCCTGGCCATTCCCTACGAATGGCAGGACGAGGTCATCCGCGCGGCGATCACCCTGAAGCTGTGCACCTTCGAGGACTCCGGCGCGGTGCTGGCGGCGCTGACCACCTCCATCCCCGAGTTCGCCAACAGTGGACGCAACTGGGACTACCGCTTCTGCTGGCTGCGCGATGCCTACTTCGTGGTGCAGACGCTGAACCGCCTGGGCGCCACGCGCACCATGGAGGACTACCTGCACTACATCGACCGGGTGGTGGGCACGACCGACGATTCCCTGCTGCAGCCCGTGTACCGCATCGCCGGCGATGCCGCGCTGGAGGAGCACATCGTCGATACGCTGGAGGGATTCCTCGGCATGGGGCCGGTGCGCGTGGGCAACGAGGCCGCGCAGCAGGTCCAGCACGATGTGTACGGCGCGGTGATCCTGGCGCTGGCGCAGCTGTTCTTCGATCGGCGGCTGGTCACGCCCGGCGACGAGAACCTGTTCCGGGAACTGGAGCGGATCGGCAAGCGCGCCCTGAAGACCTTCGACCAGCCCGATTCCGGGCCGTGGGAGTTCCGTGGCAGCGCCCGCGCGCACACCTACTCGGCGGTGATGTCCTGGGCCGGTTGCGACCGGCTGGCGCGCATCGCCGCGCGCATCGGACTGCACTCCGAGTCGGCGACGTGGCGGCAGCATGCCGACGGCATGAAGGAGTCCATCCTCGCGCGCGCATGGAATCCCCGCCGGCGCGCGCTGGTGGCGGCGCTGGACGGCACCGATGACCTGGACGCCTCGCTGCTGCTGCTGCCGGACCTGGGCCTGATCGACGGACATGACCCGCGCTTCGTCGCTACCGTCGAGGCCATCGGCCGTGGGCGGCGCGAGGAAGAGCGGGTGTTCCGCTCCCGACACGGGGACGACTTCGCCCGGCCGCGGGGGGCGTACACGGGGTGG
>QGUX01000360.1 GCA_003242275.1 Pseudomonadota bacterium
GTGGGACTGCATCGTGACGATGGGTCGGGGGCCGGCCACGCCGGCCTGGATGGGTGTGGTCGCGTTCATGCGCCGATTATCGCCCGCAACAGCTATCCTTGCCCGCCATGTGGGACTTCGGGGAAACGGAGCTCTCGGCGCTGGCCCTGAGCCTGACGGTGGCGCTGCGCGCAGTTGCCATCAACCTGCTGCCGGCGGTGGTCATCGCGTGGGTACTGACCCGCCGGCGCTTCCCGGGGCGGATGCTGCTGGACGCCTTCGTGCACCTGCCACTGGTGCTGCCGCCGGTGGTGGTGGGCTACCTGCTGCTGCTGCTGCTGGGCACCCGCGGGCCGCTGGGCGGCTGGCTCGACCGCGCCTTCGACATCCAGCTCACCTTCTCCACCAATGGCGCGGCGGTGGCCACGGCGGTGATGTCCTTCCCGCTGATGGTCCGGGCCATGCGCATCTCGCTGGAGAACGTGGACCGGGGCCTGGAGGAAGCCGCGCGCACGCTGGGCGCCTCGGCCTGGCGGCGCTTCGCCACCATCACGCTGCCGCTGATGCTGCCGGGCGTGCTGGCCGGTGCCATCACCGCCTTCGCCGCCGGCCTCGGTGAATTCGGCGCGGTGATCACCTTCGTGTCCAACATCCCCGGCGAGACGCGCACGCTGCCGCTGGCGCTGTACACGGCGCTGCAGTCGCCCGACGGGGATGCCACCGCGGCGCGCCTGGCCGTGCTGTCGCTGTCGCTCGGGCTGGCGGGACTGGTGGCCGCCGAGGGGCTGGCGCGCGGGCTGCGCCGCTGGCTGGGTCGCTGATGCTCGCCGCCGAAGTCCAGCTTGCCCGCGGCGACTTCCTGCTGGATGCGCGCTTCACCACGCCGACACCGGGCGTCACCGCGCTGTTCGGGCGCTCCGGCTGCGGCAAGACCACGCTGGTGAACGTGCTGGCCGGACTGCTGCCGGCGCGTGGCCGCATCGCGCTGGACGAGGAGGTGTGGCTGGACTCCTCAGTGGGCGTCAACGTGCCTGCGGATAAGCGCCGCATCGGCTACGTGTTCCAGGACGCACGGCTGTTCCCGCACTACTCGGTGCGCGGCAACCTGCTCTACGGCGCGCCGCGAAGTGCCCCGCGACGCGAGTTCGACGACGTGGTGGCGCTGCTCGGACTTGCGCCGCTGCTCGCCCGCCGGCCGGGATCGCTGTCCGGCGGCGAACGCCAGCGCGTGGCGCTGGGTCGCGCACTGCTGTCGCGTCCCCGCCTGTTGCTGCTCGATGAACCGCTGGCCTCGCTCGACGTGTCGCGCCGTGAGGAGGTGTTGCCGTACCTGGAACGGCTGCGCGACACCTTCGCGATCCCGATGGTGTTCGTCAGCCACCAGTTCGACGAGGTGCTGCGCCTGGCCACGCACCTGGCCGTGCTCGACCAGGGGCGCGTGGTGGCATCCGGCGGCATCGGCGCGGTGAGCCTGGCGCCCGCGCTGCGCGACATCGTCGGCATCGATGCGGTGGGCGCCGTGGTCGAAGGGCGCGTGGAACGTGTCGATCCCGCCCAGGGGCTCTCCACCGTGCGCATCGGCACGCAGAACCGGCTGTACGTGACTTCCACCTCGCTGGCACCCGGCCAGCGTGTGCGGCTGCAGCTGCTGGCGCGCGACCTGATCCTGGCGGTGGAGGAGCCGCGCGGCCTGTCGGTGCGCAACCAGCTTCGCGGCCACGTGGTGTCGGTCACCGAGGACCAGGGGGCGACGCTGGTCGAAGTGGACATCGGCGGTGCCACGCTGCTGGCGCGCATCAGCGCGGCGGCCACGCGCGAGCTGGGCATCCGGCCGGGGCTGGGATTGTGGGCGCTGGTGAAGGCGGTGTCGTTCAGCGCCCATGCCATGGGCGTGGGCATCGCGGAACAGGCGCCCGCAGCCGGTTCCGCGGCGGCAACGTAGGAGTCGGCATCGGGATCGATTCGCGCGGGTGCGTGCCGCCCGCCTGGTCCACTCAGCCCTGCCCGGCCCGCAGTCCCTGCGCCGTGCGCGGCTGCACCAGCAGCTTGTCGATCACGAGGCCGTCCATGTCCACCACCTCGATGGACAGGTCGCGCCACGCCAGCTTCTCGCCCGGCACCGGCAGCCGGCCCAGGTGCCACAGCACGAAGCCGGCCATGGTGTTGTAGTTGTCGCCGCGCGCGA
>QGUX01000162.1 GCA_003242275.1 Pseudomonadota bacterium
GTCTTGCGCCGGTGCATGCCCTCCATCTGCGCGCCATCGAGCGTCCGGCCCACGGCCTCCAGGTCGATGGCCTGCCCGCCCGCCATGCCCGCGGTGCCGATGCCGTGCGCCAGCACCTGGATCTGCTGCAACCGCGCCGCGGCCGGCAGGCGGCTGTTCTCGTCGCCGGCCAGCACCTCGAAGGCCAGTGCCTGCAGCGCATCGCCCACCAGCACCGCGGTGCCCTCGTCGAAGGCGCGATGGCAGGTGGGACGGCCGCGGCGCAGGTCATCGTCATCCATGGCCGGCAGGTCGTCGTGCACCAGGCTGTAGACGTGGATCATCTCCACCGCCACGGCGGCATCGTCCAGCAGCTCCGGATCGGCACCGAGCGCGGTGCCGGTGGCATAGACCAGCGTGGGTCGCAGGCGCTTGCCGCCGCCCAGGGTGCTGTAGCGCATGGCCTCGCCCAGGCGCGCCGTGCCCGGGTCGGGCAGGGCGAGGCGCGCCGCGAGCTGCTCCTCCGCGCGGGCGCGCCAGGCGGTCAGGCGCGCGGCGAGGGTGGCGTCATTCATCGCCATCGAGCGCGTCGGGATCGAAGGGACGCGCGCCGTCCTTGAGCAGGATCTCCACGCGCTGGCGCGCTTCGGCCAGGTGCGCGTGGCAGCGGCGCGTGAGCGCGATGCCCTGCTCGAACAGCGCCAGCGAGTCGGCCAGCGGCAGGTCGCCGCGCTCCAGTCGCGTGATCAGCGACTCCAGTTCCGCCAGCGACTGCTCGAAATCCGGCGTGCCGGCCTTCTCGTCTTCGGTGCCTGCGCTCATGGCGCGCAATTCTAGACCACGCGCTAGAATCGCGCCGATGAGTTACAGTGCCTCCGACATCGAGGTCCTCTCCGGCCTCGACCCGGTGCGTCGCCGCCCCGGGATGTACACCGACACCAGCCGGCCCAACCACCTTGCCCACGAAGTGATCGACAACAGCGTCGACGAGGCGCTGGCGGGGCATTGCGACCTGATCGAGGTGACGGTGTTCAAGGACGGTTCGCTGCAGGTGGCCGACAACGGCCGCGGCATGCCGGTGGACATCCATCCCAAGGAGAAGGTGTCGGGCGTGGAGCTGATCCTCACGCGCCTGCACGCCGGCGGCAAGTTCAACGACAGCAACTACAAGTTCTCCGGCGGCCTGCACGGCGTGGGCGTGTCGGTGGTCAACGCGCTGTCGAAGCGGCTGGAGTGCTGGGTCCGGCGCGGCGGCAAGGAATACAACATCGCCTTCAAGGACGGGAAGGTGGTCTCGAAGCTGGAGGTCGTCGGCACGGTGGGCCAGCGCAACACCGGCACCACGGTGCGCTTCTGGCCCGACCCGAAGTTCTTCGATTCCGACCGCTTCGCCATCGCCGAGCTCAGGCACACGCTCAAGGCCAAGGCCGTGCTGTGCCCCGGCCTGCGCGTGCGCTTCGAGGTGGAGGCCACCGGCGAGAAGGAGGAGTGGTTCTACACCGGCGCGCTGGCCGAGTACCTGAAGGAGATGATCGGCAAGGCCGACAGCCTCCCCAGGGAGCCGCTCACCGGCAAGCACGGCAGCGAGCGCGACCAGGTGGAGTGGGCGCTGGCCTGGGCGCCGGACCTCGCCGCCTACATCGCCGAGAGCTACGTGAACCTGATTCCCACGCCGGGCGGCGGCACGCACGTCAACGGCCTGCGCGCCGGCGTGTGCGCGGCGGTGCGCGAGTTCGCCGAGTTCAGGAACCTCCTGCCCCGCGGCGTGAAGCTCTCGCCCGAGGACATCTGGCAGGGCGTGTCCTTCGTGCTGTCCATCCGCATCAAGGACCCGCAGTTCGCCGGCCAGACCAAGGAGCGCCTGGCCTCGCGCGAGGCCGCGGCGCTGGTCGAGGGCCACGCCAGGGACAGCACGCTCTTGTGGCTGAACCAGCATCCGGATGCCGGCGAACGCATCGCGCAGTACGCCATCGAGAACGCGCAGGAGCGCATCAAGGCCGCGCAGCGCGTGACGCGCAAGCGCGTGATCGCCGGCCCGGCGCTGCCCGGCAAGCTGGCCGACTGCACCATCCAGGACCCGGCCCGCTCGGAGCTGTTCCTGGTGGAGGGCGATTCGGCCGGCGGCTCGGCGCGCCAGGCGCGCGACCGCACCTTCCAGGCGGTGATGCCGCTGCGCGGCAAGATCCTGAACACCTGGGAGCTGGAGCACGGCCAGGTCGCTTCCTCCGAGGAAGTGCACAACATCAGCATCGCCATCGGCGTGGAGCCGGGCTCGAAGGACCTGTCGGACCTGCGCTACGGCAAGATCTGCATCCTGGCCGACGCCGACTCCGACGGCCAGCACATCGCCACGCTCCTTTGCGCGCTGTTCCTCAAGCACTTCCGCCCGCTGGTGCAGAACGGCCACGTGTTCGTGGCCATGCCGCCGCTGTACCGCATCGACGCGGGCAAGCAGGTGGGCTATGCGCTGGATGACGCCGAGCGCGACGCGCTGATCGCGCAGTTCTCGGGCCGCGCCAAGCCCGTGGTGACGCGCTTCAAGGGCCTGGGCGAGATGTCGCCCATGCAGCTGCGCGAGACCACCATGGACCCGGCCACGCGCCGCCTGGTGCAGCTCACCATCGAGGACGGCGACGACGCCGACCGCATCATGGACATGCTGCTGGCCAGGAAGCGCGCCGCCGACCGGCGCGAGTGGCTGGAGCAGAAGGGCGACCTGGCGGACGTGGTGGTATGAACCGCGCCGGTCCTGATGCCCGCTGCAACTGCGCTCCTCCCCACGCTGCACTGACCCGGATCCTTCCACGATGAAGCACCAGGAACTGAACTTCGAAGGCATCGAGCGCCAGCCGCTGCGTACCTTCACCGAGAAGGCGTACCTCGACTACTCGATGTACGTGATCCTCGACCGCGCGCTGCCGGTGCTGGGCGACGGCCTGAAGCCCGTGCAGCGGCGCATCATCTACGCCATGAGCGAGCTGGGCCTGTCGGCCGCCGCCAAGCACAAGAAGTCCGCGCGCACCGTGGGCGACGTGATCGGCAAGTTCCACCCGCACGGCGATTCGGCCTGCTACGAGGCCATGGTGCACATGGCCCAGCCGTTCTCCTACCGCTATCCCATCATCGACGGCCAGGGCAACTGGGGCTCGCTGGATGACCCGAAGTCCTTCGCCGCGATGCGTTACACCGAGTCGCGCCTGACGCGCTACGCCGAGGTGCTGCTGTCGGAGATCGACCACGGCACCGTGGACTTCGGCCCCAACTTCGATGGCACGCTGGAGGAACCGAAGATCCTGCCGGCGCGCCTGCCCAATGTGCTGCTGAATGGCGCGCAGGGCATCGCCGTGGGCATGGCCACCGACATCCCGCCGCACAACCTGCGCGAGGTGGCCAGCGCCTGCATCCACCTGCTGGAGGACCCCGAGGCCTCCACGAAGCAGCTGATGAAGCACGTGAAGGGCCCGGACCTGCCCACCGGCGCGGAGATCATCTCGCCGCGCTCGGAGATCCTGGAGTTCTACGAGAAGGGCACCGGCTCCTTCCGCGCCCGCGCCACCTGGGAGGTGGACGAGGACAGCGGCAACGTGGTGATCACCGCGCTGCCCTGGCAGGTCTCCAGCAGCAAGGTGCAGGAGCAGATCGCGCAGCAGGTGCGCGACAAGAAGCTGCCGTGGGTGGACGACATCCGCGACGAGTCCGACCACGAGAACCCGGTGCGCATCGTGATCGTGCCGCGCTCGAACCGGGTGGACCTCACGCAGCTGATGACGCACCTGTTCGCCACCACCGACCTGGAGCGCACCTACCGCGTCAACCTGAACGTCATCGACCTCGACGGCCGGCCCAAGGTGCTGGGCCTGAAGGCGCTGCTGTCGCGCTGGCTGGAGTTCCGCGTCGGCACGGTGCGGCGCCGCCTCGAGCACCGGCTGCAGAAGGTGGCGCGCCGCCTGCACCTGCTCGAGGGCCTGCTGATCGTCTACCTGAACCTCGACGAGGTGATCCGCATCATCCGCACCGAGGATGAGCCCAAGCCGAAGCTGATGGCCCGCTTCAAGCTCAGCGAGGAGCAGGCGGAGATGATCCTCGAGACCAAGCTGCGCCACCTGGCGAAGCTCGAGGAGATGAAGATCCGCGAGGAGCAGAAGAAGCTCGAGGAGGAGCGCGGCGAGCTGGAGGCCATCCTCAAGAGCAAGGCCAGGCTCAACAGGCTGGTGCGCGACGAGTTGGCCGCCGACGCCGAGGAGTACGGCGACGCGCGCCGCTCGAAGCTGATCGAGCGCGAGGCGGCGCAGGCCATCGAGGAGACCGAGCTGGTGGCCAACGAGCCGGTGACGGTGATCCTGTCCACCGGCGGCTTCGTGCGCGCGGCCAAGGGCCACGAGATCGACCCGCGCACGCTGTCCTACAAGACCGGTGATTCCTTCCTCGCCGCCGCGCGCGGCAGGAGCACGCAGCAGGCCGTGTTCATCGACAGCACCGGCCGCTGCTACAGCCTGCCGGCGCACACGCTGCCCTCGGCGCGCGGGCAGGGCGAGCCGCTGTCCGGCCGCCTCGACCCGCCCGATGGCGCGCGCTTTGCCGGCGTGGCCATCGGCGATCCGCAGGATCGTTGGCTGCTGGCCAGCGACGCCGGCTACGGCTTCATCGCCAGGCTCGAGGCCCTGCATACCCGCCTGCGCGCCGGCAAGGCCGTGCTGAACCTCACGCCCAATGCGCGCGTGCTGGTGCCCGTGCCGGTGCCTGCGCCCGAGGCCCACATCGCCGCGGTCAACAGCGAGGGCCGGCTGCTGGTGTTCCCGTCGGCCGAGCTGCCGGAGATGGCGCGCGGCAAGGGCAACAAGCTGTTCGGCATCCCGACGAAGAAGGCCGAGAGCCGCGAGGAGACGCTGGTGGCGGTGGCCGCGTTGCTGGAAGGCCAGAAGCTGGTGGTGTGGTGCGGCGAGCGCCCGATGACGCTGCCGTGGAAGGAACTGCAGCCCTACCTCGGCGCGCGCGCGCAGCGCGGCGCGGTGCTGTCGCGCAACTACCGCAAGGTGGACCGGCTGGAAGTGCAGGGCGGCTGAAGCCGCCTCAGCTCATCACGATCTCTTCCGGCGCCTGGATCAGGAAGCCTTCCAGGTGCTGCACGCCCAGCTGCCACAGCACGGCCATGGTGTTGGCATCCTCGACGTTGGTGGCGATGGTCTCGACGTTGCGTTCGCGCGCCGCCTCGACCAGCGCCTCCACCTTCGACTGCACCAGCGAGTCGCCGGCCACGCCCTGGATCAGGCCGCCGTCGATCTTCACGAAGTCCATGGGCACGGCGCCGAGCAGCGCCAGCGGATCCGGGCCGGTGCCGAACTTCTCCAGCGCGAAGCGCAGGCCCAGCGCCTTGATGGCGCGCGCCTGCCTGCCCACCATGTCGAGGTGCCCGTGCGCCACGGCCTCGGTGACCGTGAGGCACAGCAGCTTCGGGTCGAGGTTCGTCGCCTGCACCTGCGCGGTCAGCCAGCGCGTCAGCGCGGAATCCAGCGCGCTCTGCTGCGACAGGCGCACGAACAGGCAGCCGGGCCTGGTCTCGGCGGCAAAGCGCGCCGCCGCACCCATCACCCAGCGGTCGATGGGGCCCATCAGGTTGTTGCGCTCGGCGGCCGGCAGGAATTCGCCGGGCAGGATCTCGCGGCGCGAGCGGTCCAGCATGCGCAGCAGCATGTCGAACATCGGCGGCCCGCTGGTCAGGCTGGTGATGGGCTGCTGCACGAGGCGGAAGCGGTTCTCGGCCAGCGCCGCCTGGATGTGGCGCACCCACGCGGCGTCCTGCTCGCGGGTGGCGGCGTCGACTTCGGGTGCCGCCGGTGCCGCGGCGGCGGCCGGGAGGGTTGGAACCTCCCCCGGCGGCGTGGGGGGCGGTGATGCACCCGGTGCCGGACCGGCGGCGGCCACGGGCGCGAGCCTGGGGACTTCGGGCGGCGGGGCGGGGGCGGTCACCGGCGAAGCCACCGGCGGCGCGGCAGCCTGCGGTGCGGCCGCGGGCGCCGCGGCCTGCGGTGCCGCCGCCGTGGCGGCCGCCGGTTCCACCGGCGCGGCCTTGCGCGCCGGCACCATGATGCGCACGCAGGGCTCGCCGTCATGTTCGCCCAGCGTCAGCAGCAGTTCCATGGCCACGCGGCCGCTGCCGTCGGCGCCGGAGCGCGCGCTGACCTTCAGCGCATGGTCCTTCCACTGGCCCTTCAGGCAGGCGCTCAGCGCACCCTTGAGCGCCACGTGGCTGTCCTCGTGGAAGGCGTCCATCACCGGCTCGCCGATCGCGGCGGCCGGTACGCCGACCAGCTCCAGCCAGGCCTGGTTGGCCTCCACGAGGATGCCTTCCTGCACCACCAGGATGGCGTCGTTGGTGCGCGTGAGCACCGTGTCGAGCTGCTGGCGCGACTTGCGCGCGGCCTGCTGCGCCTCGTCGTAGGCCTTCTGCAGCCGCGAGGCTTCCAGCTCGCGCGAGAGCACGCGGTGCGCGCGCTCAGGATGCGCGAGGTTGATGCTGTCCCGCGCGCCGGCGACCAGGTCCGCGGTCATCACCTCTTCGGTCAGCGCGGCGCGGATCGCCACCAGCGGGACCGTGCAGCCCGTGGCCCTGGCCGCGGTGGCCACGTCGCCCACCTGGACCTGCTCGTCGGGCACGCACAGCAGCAGCTGGGGACGATTGGCCTCGAGCCGCTCGGGCAGGTCCTTCACCGCCGGCACCCAGGTGCAATGGGCCGCGATGCCCTGCCGGCGGAGCAGCGCGTTGACGGCCTCGACCGGCTCGCGGCCCGTGCTGACGACGATGAGGGGAACGGCGGCTGCAGGACTGGACAAGGGGCACCTCGCGCGAATGCCGCAATAGTGCCGCGCCTGTCCCTCGGGGGGTGTGAACCCGCCCACAGACGGGCGCGAGGCCCCCGGGCCTCAAGGGAAAAGCGGAGTCTTGCTGGCCGCGCCGGGCTCTTCACGCACCAGCCGCGGCACCAGGTAGCCGGGCAGCCGGGCCAGCAGCCGGCCCTGCAGCCCGAGCGCGGCGGTGTCGTCCACCGCGAAGTGCGCGGCGCCGGCCACCCGGTCGAGCTGGTGCAGGTAGTAAGGAAGGACGCCGGCCTCGAACAGCGCGCGCGACAGCGCCTCGAGCACCGCCGCGTCGTCGTTGACGCCCTTGAGCAGCACCGACTGGTTCAGGAGTGCCGTGGCGACGCCGCCCAGTGCGCGCAGCGCCCCCGACACCGCGGCATCGATCTCGGCCGGGTGGTTGGCATGCACGACGATGGCCAGGCGCTCGCGCCACGGCGCCAGCAGCGCCAGCAGGCCCGGGTCCACGCGCGCGGGCAGCACGACGGGCGTGCGCGTGTGGATGCGCAGCCGGCGAAGATGCGGCAGCTGCGCCAGGCTGTCGAGCAGCGCGCCGAGGCGCGCATTGCCCAGCGACAGCGGATCCCCGCCCGACAGGATCACCTCTTCGATGGAGGTGTCGGCCGCGAGCTGCGCCAGCGCCGCGCTCCAGCGCGGCTGTCCCTCGAGGTCGCCGGAGTAGTCGTAGTGGCGGCGGAAGCAGTAGCGGCAGTGCACCGCGCAGGCGCCGGTACTGACCAGCAGCGCGCGGCCCGCGTACTTGCGCAGCAGCCCCGGTGCCTCCCGCGCAGAGGCCTCGGCCAGGGGGTCGGGACCGAAGCCCTCGACCGCCACGAGTTCCGCGGGCAGTGCCAGCACCTGGCGCAGCAGCGGATCGGCCGGATCGCGCGGCCGCATCCGGCCGACGAAGCTGCGCGGCACGCGCAGCGCGAAGCCGCGCGTGGCCTCACGCAGGGAATCGGCCGTGATGCCGGGCCCGAGGTCGGCGGGCGTGAGGCCCAGCAGGGCCAGCAGGGCCAGCGGGTCGCCGACCGCCTCGGCCAGCTCGCGCTGCCAGTCGGGCACGGCCCGCGTTTGGCGGGTGTCGGGTTCTGCCGCTATCATTCGCCGCCCGCCGTTCATTGCGGTGCGCATTTAACCAGAGAGCGCCATGGCCAGCTACAGCACCAACGAATTCAAGTCCGGTTTGAAGATCCTGCTCGATAACGACCCCTACGTGATCGTCGAGAACGAGATGGTCAAGCCGGGCAAGGGCCAGGCCTTAAACCGCGTGAAGG
>QGUX01000163.1 GCA_003242275.1 Pseudomonadota bacterium
GGTCTACACCACGCTGCTGGCGCTGATCCCTGCCATGGCGCTGTCGTTCGCGGTGCTGAAGGCCTTCGGCGCACACCGCGACATGGAACCCTTCCTGATGGAGTTCTTCCGCCCGGTGGGCGCGGCCGCGCCGGACATCGTGCACCGGCTGATGCAGTTCGCCGAGCGCGTCAGCGGCGGGCTGGTGGGCGTGGTCGGCCTGGTGCTGCTGCTGTGGACGCTGGTGGGCACGGTCAAGAAGGTCGAGGACAGCCTGAACTTCGTGTTCCGCGTCGAGCGCGCGCGCAGCATTCCGCGCCGCGTGGTGGAGTTCGTGATGCTGGTGACGCTGGGGCCGCTGGTCGTCGCCATGGTCATCGGCCTGACCAAGCTGGCCATCGACCGCGTCGCCAACTTCACTCCCCAGGACTTCACGCTGGCCCAGCAGGCGCTGCAGGCACTGATCCGCTTCGCGCCCTTCGCCATCGTCACCGGGCTGTTCACCGCGATGTACCTGGTGATCCCGAACACGCGCGTGCGCTTCGCGCCGGCGCTCTCCGGCGCGCTGGCCGCCGGCATCACCTGGACCGCGCTGGGCAAGGCCTTCACCGCGATGGTGCTGTACACCTCGCGGCTGGAGCTGGTGTACGCGGGCTTCGCCATCGTGGTGGCGGTGTTCCTGTGGACCTACCTGGGCTGGCTGGTGCTGCTGGCCGGCGCGCAGCTCGCCTTCTACCTGCAGAGCCCCAACTACCTCAGGCTCGGGCACGCGGACCTGAAGCTGTCGAACGACGAGAAGGAGCGCCTGGCGCTGGACATCATGGCGCGGGTGGCCGCACGCCACCGCGCCGGCGATGCACCGTGGACCATCGAGAGCCTGGGCCGCGCGCTGTCGCTGCCGGGCATCGCGGTGGCCGAAATGGTCTCGCACCTCGAGGCCGCCAACCTGCTGGCGCGGTCCGACGACGGCCGGCTGTTCCCGGCACGCGAGATCGGCAACATCAGCCTCGCCGACATCGTGCTGTGCGCGCGCTGCAGCCACTCCGGCGCCGATATTCCCCCGCACCTGTCGGCGCCCGGCGTGCTCGAGCTGCAGCAGCAGATGGAACGGGCCTGGCGCGACGCCTGCGGGTCGCGCACGCTGGCGGACCTGATCGGCGGCAAGTAGATGCGCATCACGCCCGCCGACCTCGCCGCGGAGGTCTCGATGAAGGCCCAGCGCGGGCGCGGTCCCGGCGGCCAGAACGTGAACAAGGTGGCGAGCTGCGCGCTGGCCACCTGGGATTTCCAGTCCTCGCCCCTGCTCACCGACGACGAAAAGGCGCGCGTGCGCGAGAAGCTGGCACATGCGCTCAACGCCGCCGGGGCCCTGCAGGTGCGCAGCGACGAGTTCCGCGACCTGGAACGCAACAAGGCGCGCGCGCTGGAGAAGATGGCCGCGCGCGTGGCGGCGGCGCTGGTGGTCCCGAAGAAGCGCAAGCCGACGAAACCGACCCTGGCCTCGCGGATCCGCCGCCAGGAGGCCAAGGTGCGGCGCGCGCAGGCCAAGAAGCTGCGCCGCCGGCCGGAGGACTGGTAGGACTTTTCCGCAATGCCACGGCGACGTCGGGGGACAGCACGGCAGGACACACTCCGGCTTTCGTGAAGGCGCGGGCCGGGCATCATGAAACGGGGTCACGGGAGGAACCCGCCATGGTGCTCACGCACGGCCTACGTGGAATACGTGTCGTCCTGGCAGCGGCGATCGCCGCGGGGCTGTGCGCCTGCGGCGGCGACGGCGAGGTGACGGTGCCGGTGACGGAGCAGGACGCCCTCTCCACGCCGCAGCAGGTGCGTGCCCACCTGGATTTCATCAGCAGCCAGATACCCCTTCCCGGCGCCACACCGGCCGTGGTGCCCGGCCCGTTCCTGTGCGAGTCGGCCGGCTCGCGCGAGACCTCCGCGGACACCGTCGATTCGCCCTTCACCAACCCGCCGCTGGACGTCGAGCGGGTCCGGTTCCATGACTGCATGCAGTACAACGGTCCCCCTTCCGATCCGCAGTCATCGTTCGTCCGCCAGCATGGGCTCGTGGAAAGCGGTTTCGCGGAGCAGAAGAACGGCACACGCGTGAGCTACGAGGGACGGGGCGAATCGGCTTCCCAGCCCTTCGAGCGGCAGGTCCTCGACCGGGCCGAAGACGGGGTCCACGAACTGGACCACCGCTTCTTCTCGCGCACGCACCAGCGGGAGCGGCTGGGCATGTTCGGCCTGCTGCACGAGGTCGACCGCCGCATGTTCGTGGAGCACCAGCTCAGCATCCTGGAACCGGATGGCCGGCGCATCGAGGGCCGCTACCGCGTCGGCACGCCGTCCGGGCCGTTCATCGCCGTCGCGCGCAATTCCACGTACGAGATCAGGGGCCAGTACCAGATCGAGGCCGCGCGCTGCCGCACCGGCGTCATCCAGGTGGAAACGCCCCGCAGGCTCGCGTACGACGAGCGGACCGGCCGCATCACCGCCGGCTCGCTGCGCTTCATCGCCGGCAACGACACCGCGACCGTGGTGTTCAGCGCCAACGGCACCGCGACGCTCACCGGCGCCACCGGGATGCAGTCGGTCGAGGACTTCACGCCGGGCGTCGACCCGGTGTTCTCGCCCTGCTTCCGCGCGGACCCGTGAGCGCCTGAGCGGCCGATCAGCCGCCGGCGATGGTCATCTCGCCCACCAGCACCGGACCGGTCTGGATGGCGCCCTTGCGGTCGATCTCGCTGCCCAGCGCGCGCACGTCGAGGAACATCTGCCTGAGGTTGCCGGCGATGGTGACCTCGTGCACCGGGCAGGCGATCACGCCGTTCTCCACCCAGAACCCCGACGCGCCGCGCGAGTAATCGCCGGTCACGCCGTTCACGCCCTGCCCCAGCAGCTCGGTGACGTACAGTCCCGTGCCCATCAGCTTCAGCAGCGCCGGTGTGTCGAGCAGTCCCTGGCTGCTCTCCACCAGCAGGTTGTGGATGCCGCCGGCATTGCCGGTGGTCTTCATGCCGAGCTTGCGCGCCGAGTAGCTCGACAGCACGTAGCCCTGCAGTACCCCGTCGCGCACCAGGTCACGGTCGCGCGTGGCCACGCCCTCGGCATCGAAGGGACTGCTGGCCAGCGCGCGCGGCAGGTGCGGCCGTTCCCGCATCTGCACGAAGCCGGGCAGCACCTGCTCACCCAGGGCGCCCAGCAGGAAGGAGGCCTTGCGGTACTGCGCCGTACCCCGCACGGCGGCGACCAGGTGGCCGAAGAAACCACGCGCCAGCTCGGCCGAGAACAGCACCGGCGCGCGGCGCGTGCTGATCTGCCGCGCCCCCAGGCGCGCCAGCGCGCGCTCGGCGGCGCGGCGGCCGATGGCCGCGGCGTCCTCCAGCGCATCCACCGAACGGGCGGCGCTGTACCAGTAGTCGCGCTGCATGTCCGCGCCGTCCTGCGCCACCAGCGCGCAGCTGATGCTGTGGTGGGTGCTGGGATAACCGGCGAGGAAGCCATGCGTGTTGCCGTACACGCGCACGCCGCGGTGCGTGGACACCGAGGCGCCCTCGGAATTGGCCAGCCGGCGGTCCACCGCGCGGCCCGCGGCCTCGCATTCGCGCGCCAGTTCGATGGCCTCCTCGGGCGTGATGTCCCAGGGATGGAACAGGTCGAGGTCGGGAACCTCGCGCGCCATGTCCTCCGCGTCGGCGAGGCCGGCGAACTCGTCGCGGGCGGTATGGCGCGCGATCGAGCAGGCCTTGGCCACCATGTCGCGCACCGCTGCGGGCCTGAGGTCGGCGCTGCTCGCCGACCCCTTCGCGCCGTCGAAGTACACGGTGATGCCCAGCGCCCGGTCGCGCTGGTATTCCACCGTCTCCACCTCACCCAGGCGCACGCTCACGCCCAGTCCCTGCTGCAGGCTGACATCCGCCTCGGCCTGGGTGGCGCCCGCGGCACGGGCTTCGGAGAGCGCCAACGCCACGGTGTCGGCCAGTTCCGGGATACGCGAGGCGTCGACGCTTTGGGACATAAGCGATAATTGTACGGCATGGACCCCACCGACGACTTCCGCGCCCCGCCGCCGAGCAAGAGCCAGCGCAAGCGCGATGCGCATGCCGCGCAGCAGCTCGGCCAGCGTCTGGCGCAGATGCGCCCGGAGGACCTGGCCGGCCTGCCGCTGGATGAGACCCTGCTCGAGGCCCTGGCCGAGGCCAGGCGCATCACCAGCCGCGGCGCGCTCGCCCGCCAGCACCAGTACATCGGCAAGCTGATGCGCGGTGCCGACGTGGCCGCGATCGAGGCCGCGCTGGCCGGGCGCGAGGCCGCCCGCAGGGCGCGTGCTAGACTCCGCTAGATGAAACCGCTGGTCGGCATCATCATGGGCTCGAAGTCCGACTGGGACACGCTCGCGCCCGCCGCAGAAGTGCTCACGGAGCTGGGCATCGCACACGAGGTGCGCGTGGTCTCCGCCCACCGCACGCCCGACCTGCTGTTCGAATACGCCGCGTCCGCCGAGCAGCGCGGACTGTCGGCCATCATCGCCGGCGCCGGAGGTGCCGCGCACCTGCCCGGCATGACGGCCGCCAAGACGCGCGTGCCGGTGCTCGGCGTGCCGGTGCAGTCCAGGGCGCTCAACGGCATGGATTCGCTGCTGTCCATCGTGCAGATGCCCAAGGGGGTGCCGGTGGCCACCTTCGCCATCGGCCAGGCCGGCGCCGCCAATGCGGCGCTGTTCGCCGCGGCCATCGTGGCGCTGGACGATGCGAAGGTGGCGGCGGCGCTCGAGGCCTACCGCCGCCGCCAGACCGAGGCCGTGCTGGCCGAGCCCGATCCGCGCCCGGCCCCATGACGATCGGCATCCTGGGTGCGGGCCAGCTCGGGCGGATGCTGGCCCTGGCCGGATATCCCCTCGGCATGGACTTCCTCTTCCTCGACCAGGCGGAGGGCACGCCCGGCCACCAGGTGGCGCCGTCGCTGGCCGGGTCCTTCACCGATCCGGCGCTGCTCGAGGAGCTCGCGCGCCGCTGCGAGGTGGTGACTTTCGACTGGGAGAACGTGCCCGCCTCGGCGCTGGATGCGCTGGAATCGCGCGTGCGCATCGCCCCGCCGCGCATCGCGCTGGCCACCGCGCAGGACCGCCTGCTGGAGAAGCAGCTGTTCGCGAAGCTGGGCATCGCCACCAACCGCAACCAGGCGGTGGATTCGGAGGCGGACCTCGCGCGCGCCATCCGCGGGATCGGCCTGCCCGGCGTGCTGAAGACCCGGCGCCTGGGCTATGACGGCAAGGGCCAGTTCGTGCTGCGCCGGCCCGCCGACATCGAGGCCGCCTGGCAGGCGCTGGGCAGGGCGCCGCTGATCTACGAGGAGATGGTGCCGTTCGACTACGAGGTGTCGGCCATCGGCGTGCGCGGCCTCGACGGTCGCTTCGCCATGTACCCGCTGAACCGCAACCTGCACCGGGACGGCATCCTGCGGCTGACGCGCGCGCCGTGGAAGGCGCCCCGGCTGGAGGCCGCCGCCCGCCGCGTGCTGCGCCGGGTGATGGCCCACTTCGACTACGTGGGCGTGCTGGCCATCGAGTTCTTCGTGCACCGCGGCCGGCTGCTGGCCAATGAAATGGCCCCCCGGGTCCACAATTCGGGCCACTGGACCATCGAGGGCGCCGTCACCAGCCAGTTCGAGAACCACCTGCGGGCGGTGGTGGGCCTGCCGCTGGGGGATACCGCCGCCCGGGGGCACTGCGCCATGATCAACCTGATCTCCGACATGCCCGACCGGACAAGTCTGCTGGCCCAGCCCGGGGTTTACCTGCATGATTACGGCAAGCAGCCGCGCCCCGGCCGCAAGCTCGGGCACCTGACTATCGTCGAAGGCACTGCGAGGAGGGCCGACCTGCGCGCCGCCCGGCTGATGAGGCGGATCCAGTCACCCAGGAGCTGACAGCGGGGATGTACATCGAGAACTTCCGGCTTCGGGAACAACCCTTCCGGCTCAGCCCCGACCCGGACTTCCTGTACCTGTCCAAGGCGCACTCGCGCGCCAAGGCGTACATGGAGTCCACCATCTGGTTCACCGACGGCTTCGTGGTCATCACCGGCGAGATCGGCTCCGGCAAGACCACGCTGATCGAGACCTTCCTGCGCGAGCTGGAAAAGGACGTCATCGTCGCGCAGATCAACCAGACGCAGATCTCGCCGATCGAGTTCCTGCAGTCGGTGCTGGCGCAGTTCGGCTTCACCCCCTTCAAGATGAAGAAGGCCGAGCTGCTGGCCACGCTGAACAACTTCCTGATCGAGCAGTACGCCGCGCAGCGCAAGGTGCTGCTGATCGTCGACGAGGCGCAGAACCTCTCGCTCTCGACGCTGGAAGAGATCCGCATGCTCTCGGGCATCGAGACCACCAAGGACAAGGTGCTGCGCATCATCCTGGCCGGCCAGCCCGAGCTCAACGCCAAGCTCGACTCGCCCGAGCTGGTGCAGCTCACGCAGCGCGTGCGGCTGCGCTTCCACCTCTCGGCGCTTTCCCCCGAGGACACGCGTGGCTACATCCTGCATCGCCTGGAGGTGGCCGGCTCCGGCGGGCGCGAGATCTTCGCCGAGGACACCTTCCCGCTGATCTGCCGCTACACCGGCGGCGTGCCGCGCCTGATCAACACGCTGTGCGACACCGCGATGATGGCGGCGTTCACGGCGGAGCGCGACCACGTGCTGCAGGAGGACGTGCAGGCGGCCATCGAGGAGCTGCGCTGGACGGAATTCAGCGAGCGCCCCAAGGGCGTCTCGCACGCGGGCACGGTGTCCACGCCGGCGTCCGCGTCTACGTCCAGCACCGGGCGCTTCGGGCGGCACGGGCCGGGCCTGTACGTGGGCCCCGCGGACGGGCCCGAGGGCCCGGCGGACCGGCCGGTGCTGGCCAAGCTGGTGGTGGTGGCCGACGGCAGGAACCTGGGCGAGCTGCCCCTGTACATGGGCCGCACCATCATCGGCCGCACGCCCGAGAACGACCTGCAGATCGACAGCCGCTTCGTCAGCCGCCACCACTGCCAGATCATCACCCGCGCCGACATCTGCGTGGTCGAGGACCTGAACAGCACCAACGGCATCGTGGTGAAGTCACGCCGCGTGCGCCGCCACAACCTCAACGACGGCGACGTGATCACCATCGGCCGACACGACCTGATCTACATCGACCTGCGCGGCGAGCGCGCCGCGGCCACCGGCAGCCACGCGGCCACCATCGCCGAGGCCATGTGCGACCGGGAACGCCACCGGGGCGAAGCCGGGGACCTGCCGGCGGACGAGGAGGCTGATCCGGCCGCGCACGGCCAGACGCAGCGGCTCTAGCCGCCCCGCGGGCCGCCCCCGCGGCCGGTCCTCAGGAGAAGTACAGGCGCAGCGCCGTGTCGGTCATGCGCCGCCGCGCCTCGCGCGAGGGCACCCATTGCTCGAACCAGCGCAGCGTGTCGGCGTACTGCACGTTCTCATGGCCGACGAAGGGACAGTCGCTGCCCCACACCAGGCGCTCCGGCCCCGCCTCCTTCAGCAGCCTGTCGGCCGTGGCCTGCGCCAGCTCCATGGCCACCGGGTCGGGGCGGCCCGTGCTGCGCGATTCCCAGGTGAGGCGGAAACCCGCCGAGAGCTTCACCCAAGTGCGGCCCTTCTGGATGGAGCGCAGCACGGCGGTGAAGCCCTCCCCGTCCAGGCCCTGCGAGACATCCGGGTGCGCGAAGTGGTCGAGCACGATGCGCATGCCGCCGGCCTCCAGCTGCGGCAGCAGCCGCGGCATCAGCCGCCCCTCCAGCGCCACGTGCACGTGCCAGCCGAGGTCGGCCACGCGGCGGAACAGCAGCCGCCAGGGCTCGGTGGTGAGGTCCGGCAGCTCGCTGCGGCGCGAGAGCTGCAGGCGGATGCCCACCACGCCATCGTCCTTCATGCGCTGCAGGGTGTAGCGGTCCACCGGCGGGTCGACGTTGACCGTGCCGCGCAGCCGCCTGTGCCGCCGCAGGCACTCGAGCATGTAGTCGTTGTACTGGCCGAAGATGCTGATGCCGGCGATCACGCCGAAGTGCACACCGTGCGCATCGAGCACGGCGAGGTAGTCCTCGGCGGTGAAGCTGTAGTCCGGGACCAGCCAGGCC
>QGUX01000361.1 GCA_003242275.1 Pseudomonadota bacterium
CCCTCGAACAGGATGGCCTGGGGCTTTGCCTTCATCACCACCGGCAGCAGCTTCTCCATGGGCACGTCGTGGGTGTGCGGCCCCTCGTAGTTGCCCCAGCACACATGCATGCGGACCCGGTCCGCCGGCACATTGCGCAAGGCGTGGTTCAGCACCTCGATGTGGCGCGCGGCCAGCCCCACGAAGTCGTCCTCGCTGCGGTCGCGGTACAGGGTGTGGCGGCCCATGGCCATGTCCGGCGCGTCGATCTGCACCAGCAGGCCGGCTTCCACCAGCCCTTCGTACTCCGCGCGCATGCCCTCGGCCACGGCCTCCAGGTACTCGTCCTGCGTGCTGTAGTAGTCGTTGGGCTGGAACAGCGCGATGGTGCCGGGTGAGGCGGAGTTGATGAATCCCTCGCCGGGCTTCGCTGCCGCCATCGCCGCCTTCATGTTGGCGATGTCCTGGCGCATGGGCCCCAGGTCCTTCACGCGGATCTCCGCCACGCAGCGCGGCCGGCGGTACTTCGCCGTGGAGCCGAGCCTTGCCAGCTTCTCCAGCAGGCGCGGATGCTCGACCAGGTCCTGCCCCGGCTCCCGCGGGGTGTCGCCATCGAAACCCGCCAGCCGGTCCTTGATGTAGGTGGCGTAGCTGATCTTGCCCATCTCGCCGTCGCTGACGATGTCGATGCCCACCGCGACCTGTTTGCGCACCACCTCCGCCACGGCATCGGCGATCACCTTGTCAGGATCCGGCGGCAGCGGGCCATTGTTCTCGCGCCCGAACAGCACGTCGGTGACGGCCTGCGAGCGTGGCAGGCTGCCCACGTGCGTGGTCAGGATGCGGTCGCTGCTGCGCAGCACGGTCGCCTCAGCGGAACATGTTGTTGGAGTGGTGGTCGCCGGCGAGCCAGCGCCTGAGTTCACTGTGCGCATCCTTGCGCCGGATCTCGTTGATCCTGTCCGCGTCCGGATGGTCGAGCGTGAACTCGCAGATCATGCCATTGGGATCCTCGGCGTACACCGAGCGGCAGTAGCCATGCTCCAGCACGTACATCCTCGGCGGCTGGTAGCCCGCTTCCTTCAGGCGCCGCTCGATGCCGGCCTGGGTCTCGGCGTCGACGTTCAAGGCGATGTGGTGGAAGGGCGTCGGCGGGATCGGCGGGGAGAACTGCTGCTCGTCCTCCTTGTCGGCGAACTGGAAGAAGGCCAGCGCGCCGCCGTCACCGATGCCGAAGAAGCAGTGGCAGTAGGTGCGCTCCTTGCCGAACAGCTCGTCCTTCTCGCACCACGTGGCCACCAGCGGCAGGCCGATGATGTCCTCGTAGAAATGGCGGGTGGCCTCGAGGTCCTTCGTGGTGTAGGCGGTGTGGTGCAGACGAGACGGCAGCTTCGCCGAGATGGCCATGTTCAACCCCCTTGCTGGAACCTGTTGTCGAATCCGTCCCTGCCGCCGTGACCGGGTCCCATCCGCTGCGGCCCGGCGGTGATGAAGGCCATTGTACGTCCCGCCCCGAGGTCGCCACCGGCCTTTGCCAGCCGATTATCGGTTGTCGGCCGCGCGGCGTCGGGAAGCGAAACAGTGGCCCGGGCAAGCCTTGTGTCGCCAGGGGCGCCTCATGCCCGGGCGCGCTGCCGCTCCACTTCCCGGCGGACGATGCGCGCGCCGGCCACCATGGCGTGCAGCTTGCCGTCGGCCACGTCGCGCGGCAGGTATTTCATGCCGCAGTCCGGTGCAACGATGATGTCCTCGGGCGGAACATGCACCAGCGCGCGACGGATGCGCGCCGCAACGGTCTCCGGCGTCTCGACGTTCATGTCCGACAGGTCGATGACGCCGAGGATGATCTTCTTGCCGGGCAGCGTGCTGAGCACGCTGGTGTCGAGGTTCGACTGGGCGGTCTCGATGGACACCTGGTGGCAGCTGCACTGGGCGAGCTCGGAGAGGAATGAGTAACCCGACGGACGCTCGTGGATGATGGCGGCGTAGCCGAAGCAGATGTGCACGGCGGTAGTGCCGGTGATGCCGTCGAGCGCCGCGTTGAGCGCGGCGAGGCCGTACCTGCGCGCATCCTCGGGCCGGGCCTGCATGTAGGGTTCGTCGATCTGCACGATGCCCGGCCCCCCGCCGAAAGGGCGCGGGTCTCCCCCGTTAACCCCCGCCCAAAATACAAGGCCCGT
>QGUX01000164.1 GCA_003242275.1 Pseudomonadota bacterium
TAAAAAAAGCAGGGTGTGATGGGGGCCCTGGCCCCCCGGGTCCCCGAAAGTGCCTCGAACACCTCGCCACCGCCCGGGGGCGCGATCGCCACAGCGGTCAGCACCTCGTGGGTGCGCCCGCCCAGCGCGGTCAGCATGCGAACCGCGTCCTCGCGGTCCTGCGGCTTGCCGAACTGCTCGCTGCCCAGCGCCACCACGGTATCCGAGCCCAGCACGGGCCGCGCGCCGCCGCCGCGCCGCCGCCCCTCCAGCGCCTTGGCCCGCGCCAGGCGCGCGGCCAGCGCCGCCGGCAGTTCACCCGGCAGCGGCGTCTCGTCGATGTCCACCGCCAGCACCTCGTGCGCCACGCCGATCTGCGCCAGCAGCTCGCGGCGGCGCGGGGAAGCAGAGGCCAGCAGGATTGAAGGAAAGGCGAAGGGCATGGCTACTCGCGGTGGTAGGGATGGCCGTCCAGCAGCGTCACGGCGCGGTAGAGCTGCTCCGCGAACAGCACGCGCACCAGCGCGTGTGGCAGTGTCAGCGGCGACAGCGACCAGCGCTCCTCGGCCCGCGCGAGCACCTCGGGCGCCAGGCCGTCGGCGCCGCCGATGATGAAGGCCAGGTCGCGGCCGGACTGCATGCGTTCGCCCAGCCACTGCGACAGCTCCACGCTGGTGCGCAGCCTGCCGCGCTCGTCCAGCGCCACCACGTGGTCCTGCGGACGCAGGGCGGCGAGGATCTTCTTCCCCTCCTCGGCCATGGCGCGCGCCACGTCACCACTGCCGCGGCGGCCGGGTGGTATCTCGAGCAGATTGACGGGAAGGCGGGACTTCAGCCGCCGAGTGTAGTCGTTGAATCCCTCGGTGACCCAACCGGGCATGCGCTGGCCCACCGCAAGCAGCGTGACCCGCACGGTCAGGCCCGCGGCCCAGCGCCTCTCCTGGCCGCCTTCTTCTTTGCGGCCCTGGCGCGCGCAGCACCGGCACGGGCCGGAGCGGCCGGCTTGCGCGTCGCGCCGCCCTTCTTGGCCGCGGCGGATTTCGCGGCACCGGCGGGCCGGCCCGCCTTCGCCGCTGCCTTGCCCCGCGTCCTGCCACCGGCGGCGACGCGCGGCACGTCCATGCGCGTGGCCGGCGTCTCCCACAGCTCCTCGAGGGCGTAGAACTCGCGCACCCGCGGCAGCATCACGTGCACCAGCACGTCGTTCAGGTCCACCAGCACCCACTCGCCGTCGCGCTCGCCCTCCACGCCCAGCGGGCGGCAGCCCGCCTCCTTGGCACGCTGGACCACACGGTCGGCGATGGAGCGCACGTGGCGGTCGGAATTGCCGGAGGCGAGGACCATGCAGTCGGAGACATCCGTCACCGCCCGCACGTCGAGCACCTTGACGTTGACGGCCTTCATGTCTTCGAGGGCGTCGACGACCGTCCTGACCAGAGCGGCGCGGGCGGGGGGACGGGTCAGCTTGCGTGCGGCCATGTGCCTCAAGAATACCACCCCGTCTCCTTCAGCAGCTTGCAGACGCTGTCGGGAACGAGGTAGCGGGGGTTGCGGCCGCGCGCGATCAGCGCGCGCAGCTCGGTGGAGGAAATCTCGAGCTGGGTGACGGCGTGCACGAACACGCGCCCGGCGGGTGCCTCGTGCAGGTCGCGCACCGAACCGGTGCCGCGATCGACCATCACCTCGCCCAGCGGCCCCTGCGTGGGCGCCTTCCAGCCGGGCCGGTGGGCCACGACCACGTGCGCGAGCTCGAGGATCTCGCGCCAGCGGTCCCCGTTCGGCAGGCCGAGGAAGGGCTCCATGCCCAGCAGCAGGCACAGCGGACGCTTCGGGAACTCCGCGCGCAGCTCGGCCAGGGTGTCCACCGAATAGGACACGCCGCTGCGGCGGGTCTCGCGGTCGTCCACCGTGAAGCCGGGCTCGTCCGCCACCGCCGCGCGCACCATGGCCAGCCGCATCTCGGCACTGGCCAGCGTGGCCTCGCGGTGCGGCGGGTTGCCGGTGGGCAGGAAGCGGACCTCGGCCAGCCGCACCGCCTCGCGCAGCTCGAACGCGGTGCGCAGGTGCCCCAGGTGGATGGGATCGAAGGTACCTCCGAAGATGCCCAGCGGGCCTTCCTGTGAAATCACTGTCTCCATGTCCTCATGCCGCCGTCAGCAGTGGCCGGCCGCCGGCGAATTCCGCCACCACCAGCGCCAGCTCGTCCCAGGCATTGCCGCCGCGGCGACCCTTGGCGATCAGGTCCACCTCGGCCAGTCGCGTATCCAGGCGCGCGAAGAAGGCGCGCCCGAGCGGACGAAGGCGCGTCGCGGCCGCGGGAATGAGTTCCTTGTTGCGCGAGAATACGCCGGACAGCGGCGTGCCCGGCACCAGGGCCAGCCACAGCATGCGCAGCTCCTGCCACACCGACCACAGCACCAGCGGCGTCTCCACGCCCTCGGCGCGCAGGCCGGAGAGCACGCGCAGGGCGCGCGGCACGTCGCCCTGCAGGATGGCCGCGCCCAGCTGCGACACGTCGAAGCGGCTGCTCTGCGCGGTGCTGGCCAGCACCTCGGCGGCGCCGGCACGGGTGATGCCCGACAGCGAAAGCTTGCGCAGCTCCTGTACCGCCGCCAGCAGGTTGCCCTCGGTGTGCTGCACCAGCACGTCCAGCGCCTCCTGGTCCAGTTCCACGCCCTCCAGGCCGGCGCGCTCGCGCAGCCAGGCGGGGAAGCGGTCCAGCGTGGGCGCCTCGGCGTCCACCCACACGCCGGCGGCATCCAGCGCCTGCACCCAGGAGGTCTTGCGGGCCGTCCAGTCCAGTTCCCCCAGGCTGACCATCAGCATCAGGTCGGGGCCGGCCATGCCGACCAGCTCCTGCAGCGCCCTGGCACCCTCGGTGCCGGGCCTGGAGCCGGGGATGCGCACCTCGATGATCCGGCGCGGCGCAAACAGCGACAGCGCCTGGCAGCTGGCGAAGATCTCGTCCCAGGGGCCGCCGGTGGCGCGCTCGACGAAGAACACCTCGCGCTCGGCGAAGCCGGCGGCGCGCGCGGCGGCGCGGATGGCATCGGCAGCCTCTCCCAGCGTCAGGGGCTCGTTGCCCGAGAGCAGGTAGACGGGCGCGAGGCCGCGCTTGAGCTGCGCCGGGAGCTTTTCCGGAGTGGTTCTCAAGGCCGCTATTATAGGCGGAACACCCCATCGCAGACGGGATCCGGCATGCCTACGCTCTTCGAACGCATCGTGGCCCGCGAACTGCCCGCGGACATCGTCTACCAGGATGACCAGATCACCGCCTTCCGCGACATCCATCCGCGTGCGCCGGTGCACATCCTGATCGTTCCCAACAAGCCCATTCCCACGGTCAACGACATCGCCGACGAGGATGCGCCGGTGCTGGGCCGGCTGTTCCTGGTGGCGCGCGACCTCGCGAAGCGATTCGGCATTGCCGAGGACGGCTACCGCCTCATCGTCAATTGCAACAAGCATGGCGGGCAGGAGGTGTATCACCTGCACCTGCACCTGGTCGGCGGCGCGCCGCTGGGCGTGATGGTCGGGCTGCGCTGATGGCCTCGCGCGCGAAGGCGGCGAAGGGGAAAACCGCCCGCCGGCCGGCCGCGAAGCCCGCCCGCCGCGCGCGGCCCGATGATCCGCTGTACCCGCCGGTCCGCGCCAACCGCAGCGGGCGGCTGAAGGTCTCGGACCTGCACGAGATCTACTGGGAGGAGAGCGGCAACCCGAAGGGCAAGCCGGTGGTGTTCCTGCACGGCGGGCCCGGCGGCGGCACCAATCCGCAGATGCGCCGCTTCTTCGACCCGAAGCGCTACCGCATCGTGATGTTCGACCAGCGCGGCTGCGGCAGGAGCACGCCGCACGCCAGCCTGGAGGAGAACACCACCTGGCACCTCGTCGCCGACATCGAGAAGCTGCGCGAGCTGCTGGGCATCGAGTGCTGGCAGGTGTTCGGGGGCAGCTGGGGCTCGACGCTGGCGCTGGCCTATGCGCAGAAGCATCCCGAGCGCGTCACCGAGCTGGTGCTGCGCGGCATCTTCCTGCTGCGCCGCTCGGAGCTGGAATGGTTCTACCAGAGCGAGCAGGGCGCGGCCTCGCTGTTCCCGGACCTGTGGGAGCACTACGTGGCGCCGATCCCGCAGGAGGAGCGCCACGACATGATGGCCGCCTACTATCGCCGCCTGACCAGCAGCGACGCGCGCGAGCGCAATGCCGCCGCGCGCGCCTGGTCGGTGTGGGAAGGCGCCACCAGCCACCTGCGCACCGACCCGGCGTACATGGCCAAGTTCCGCGAACCCGACTACGCCGCGGCGTTCGCACGCATCGAGTGCCATTACTTCGTCAATGGCGGCTTCCTCGAGACCGACGACCAGCTGCTGCGCGACGTGCCGAGGATCCGGCACATCCCGGCGGTCATCGTGCAGGGACGCTACGACGTGGTCTGTCCCATGCGCAGCGCCTGGCACCTGCACCGCGCCTGGCCCGAGGCCGAGCTGGTGATCGTGCCCGATGCGGGGCATTCCGCGTTCGAGCCGGGCATCGCGCTGGCCCTGCGCCGCGCGACCGACAGGTTCGCGAAGCGGCGGTGACCGGCGTGGCGCCCCGCCGGGCGCGCGACGACCGGGCGGCGTGTGGTTACCATTGCCGCATGCATCCGCAGTTCTGGCACGAGCGCTGGCAGAGGCAGCAGATCGGCTTCCACGAACCCGAGGTCAATCCCCTGCTGGTCCACCACCATGACGCGCTGCGCCTGGCGCGCGGCGCGCGCGTGTTCGTGCCCCTGTGCGGCAAGACGCTGGACATCGACTGGCTGCTCTCGCGCGGCCACGCCGTGGTCGCCACCGAACTGAGCCCGATCGCGGTCACCGCGCTGTTCGGACGCCTGGGCGTGGAGCCCGCCGTGGAGGATGCCGGGAATGGCCCGCAGCGCTGGCACGGCGGGCGGCTGGAAGTCTTCGTGGGCGACCATTTCCAGGTACCTTTGCAGCGGCTCGGCCACGTCGACGCCGTCTACGACCGGGCCGCACTGATCGCCCTGCCAGCAGCCATGCGGCCCGCATACGCCCGGCACATGCAGCAGCTGGCGCCGCGCGCGCCGCAGCTGCTGGTCACGCTGGAGTACGAGCAGTCCCGCCTCGACGGCCCGCCCTTCAGCGTGGACGAGGCGGAGCTGCGCATACTCTATCCCGCGCACACCCTGCGCCGCCTGGCCTCCGGGGCCATCGACGGCGGGCTCAAGGGCAAGGTCCCCGCCTCCGAGAACGTCTGGCTGCTCGGGCCGCCCCGCGGGGCGTGACGGCCTTCAGGGCCGCCAGGCCGACACGGCGCGCAGGAAGGCCAGCGTCTCCTCCTCGGCCAGCGAGTTGTCCCCGGGCGGGAAGTAGCTGAGCTTCACCACCACCGTGCGCGTGGCCGGATCCACGTACACGTATTGTCCCTGCAGGCCGATGGCCGCATAGGCATCGCCGTAGGCCATGGTCCACCACTGCAGGCCGTAGCCTCCGCGCTCCGGGTGCTCGGGATGGCGGGGCGTCACCGACTCGCGCACCCATCCGGCGGACACGATGCGGCGGCCATTGGCCACGCCGCCGTCCAGCATCATCTGCCCGATGCGGCCCCAGTCGCGCAGCGTCGCGTTGAAGCCCGCGCCGCTGAACTCGCGGCCCACGCCCTCCGGCCCGTCCATGATGTAGAAGCCGTCGGCCTCGGCGCCCAGCGGCTGCCACAGGCAGCGCGCGGTGTAGTCCGCCACGGTGGTGCCGGTCACCTTCTCGAGCAGCCAGCCCAGCACGGCGGTGTCGATGGTCTTGTACTCGAACAGCTCGCCGGGCGGCGCCTTGCGCGGCAGCGTGCGCGCCACGTCGGCGAAGCGCGCCACGTTCTTCACCAGCGAGGCGATGTGGTTGGAGGCCGCCACGCCGGGATTGGCGAAGTCGTAGCGTTCCTCGTAGTCCACCCCCGAGCGCATCTCCATCACGTCGCGGATGGAGGCGCCCTCGTAGCCGCTGCCGCGCAGCTCCGGCAGGTAGCGCACGATGGGCGTGTCCAGCGAGGCGATCTTCCCCTCCGCCAGCGCGCAGCCCATCAGCACCGAGGTGACGGACTTGGTCATCGACCAGCCGATGAAGCGCGAGGAAGCATCCGAATTGTTGCGGTAGACCTCGGCGACGATGCGTCCGTCCTTCAGCACCAGCAGCGCGTTGGTGTAGGTGCGCTCGAGGAAGTCCCGCGCGGGCAGCCACAGCCCGCGGAAGTAGTAGTGGAAGTCGAGCGGCCGCTCGTCCCGCGGCAGCTCCCACACCGGGCCGGCGCGCGGCACCGTGCGCGTGGGGAACAGGTCGTCCATGCGGCGGAAGGTCAGCGCGTTGACCTCGCCGTCGAGCATGTGCCAGCGCAGCACCTGCACGGCGACGGGAACCTCCGAGGCGGGGCCTCCGCGCAGCGGCGCGGGCAGCTCCTGCTGGGCGATGGCGCCCCAGGAGGCGATGAGGGTGGCGCAGAAAACGATGCGTCTGAAGGCCGGATGCATGATTCTTCTCTCCCCCTTTGTCTCGATCCGTCCCGCCGGCCGGCGCCTGCCGCGCCGCACGTGCGGGTTTCACCAATTGCCGGCATGGCCGGGCCTCTCTAGTATCGCCGCTTCCTCGCGCCCAGTGGCGCCCACCGGAGTATTCCATGCGTCCCGAAACCATCGCCGTCCATGGCGGCTACACGCCCGACCCGACCACCCGGGCCGTGGCGGTGCCCATCTACCAGACCACGTCCTACGCCTTCGACAGTGCCCAGCACGGCGCCGACCTGTTCGACCTGAAGGTCGAGGGCAACATCTACACCCGCATCATGAATCCCACCAACGCGGTGCTGGAGCAGCGCCTGGCGGCGCTGGAGGGCGGCGTCGGCGGGTTGGCGCTGGCCTCGGGCATGGCGGCGGTGACCTACTCCATCCTCACCATCGCCGAGCAGGGCGACAACATCATCAGCGCCGCGGCGCTGTACGGCGGCACCTACAACCTGTTCGCGCACACCCTGCCGCAGTTCGGCATCGAGGTGCGCTTCGCCGACCAGGCCGACCCGGCCAGCTTCGAGAAACTCATCGACGGCCGCACGCGCGCGGTGTTCTGCGAGTCCATCGGCAACCCGCTGGGCAATGTCACCGACTTCGGCATGCTGGCCGCCATCGCGCACCGCCACGGCGTGCCGCTGATCGTGGACAACACCGTGCCCACGCCCTACCTGTGCCGCCCCTTCGACCACGGCGCCGACATCGTGGTGCACGCGCTGACCAAGTACCTGGGCGGCCACGGCAACAGCATCGGCGGCATCATCGTCGACTCGGGCAGGTTCCCCTGGGCCGAACACAAGGACCGCTTCCGCCGCCTGAACGAGCCGGACGTCTCCTACCACGGCGTGGTGTACACCGAGGCGCTGGGACCGGCCGCCTACATCGGCCGCGCGCGCGTGGTGCCCCTGCGCAACATGGGCGCGGCGCTGTCGCCGTTCAACGCCTTCCTGGTCCTGCAGGGCATCGAGACCCTGCCGGTGCGCATGGACCGCATCTGCTCCAATGCGCTGGAGGTGGCCAGGTTCCTCGCCTCCCATCCCCAGGTCACCTGGGTGAAGTACGCCGGCCTGCCCGACCACCCCGACCACGCACTGGTGCAGAAGTACATGAAGGGCCAGGCCTCGGGCATCCTCACCTTCGGCGTGAAGGGCGGCCGCAAGGCCGGCGAGAAGTTCCTCGACGCGCTGAAGCTGGTCATCCGCCTGGTCAACATCGGCGATGCGCGCTCGCTGGCCACGCACCCGGCCTCGACCACGCACCGGCAGCTCTCGGCCGAGGAGCTGGCGAAGGCCGGCGTGTCCGAGGACATGGTGCGACTGTCCATCGGCCTGGAGCACATCGACGACCTGAAGGAGGACATCGACCAGGCGCTGCAGGCCTCGGCGCGCTGAAGCGCGTCACCGGCGCGGCGGGGACGGACCCGCCGCGCCGGCGGGGACCCCAGAGCCGGCAGGTCCAGGGCAAACCGCCGGCATCGTCGATGAGGGCGGGCCCCGGCCGCCACAGCCGCGCATCCCCGGCGGCCCCCGCGCACCAGGCCCGCAC
>QGUX01000165.1 GCA_003242275.1 Pseudomonadota bacterium
CGAGTTGGTATCGAAGTGCACCTCGAGCCGCATGGTCAGGCTGCAACCCGTGCTGTCCACGGTGTCGCCGCGCGGGGTATTCGGGCAGCGGTCGCTGGCATCGACCACGCCATCACCATCCGTGTCCGGCGGCGGCGGCGGGGGCGGGGGCGGGGGCGGCGGCGGAGGCGGCGGAGGCGCAGCCTGCGGCGGCGGAGGCGGCGGGGGCGGCGGTGGCGGTTCGGGCGTCCTGCCGCCGAAGGCATACTGCAGCCCCAGCGTGGCCACGCCGTCGATGATGCCGCGGCCCACCGAGCCGCGCGCCGCCACGTCGCCCTTGAGCTGCAGCTTGCTGCGCGCGTACTCGACGAGGTCCGCGGTCAGGCCCACGCCGACCTTGCCCACCACTTCCTTGTCGGCACCGTCGATGCGGTGCTGGTCGACGACGCCGAAGCCGAACAGGATGAACGGGCTGACGCGGGCGTCGCGGTCGAACACGCGCGCGAAGTCCATCGTCAGTCCCTTGATCTCGCGGTCCCAGGTCGCCCCGGGCGTGAGGTCGTCATGATTGCCCGAGAAGCCGTTGAGTGAGAAGTCCCAACGCTCGTTCAGCACGTAGCCGATCGAATAGTTGAGCCCGAAATCATCATCGAGCAGGCGGTCCGAGTCGGTCTCGGTCCACATTCCGGCCACTCCGAGGGTTACCTGACCTACCTCGGCACCCGCGTTCGCGTGCACGGCGCTGCCGGCAAGCGCGGCGGCGACGGCCAGTCTCAACACAGATCTGTTCATGGTCATCCCTCTTTATTCTCCCGGGAGGGGAGAGTTCCCCTGATGCTAGCTCCTGATGGAGGCGATGCCTACTGTTCCGGGGACAGTTGCATTGTCATCCAGGCCAGGCCGGCACGAGCCGTGCGGGCTGTTCAGTAGCCGGGGATGCTCGGCAACAGGATGCGGTCACCGATGCGGATGCCGCGGCGGTCGGCTTCGCCGGCGAGGATCTCGAGCACGCCGCCGACGTCACCCATTGACGGGATCAGCGTTTCGGACTGAGGCGTGGCATTGCGGTGGATGTGCGTGATGCGCCCCTCGGCGTCGAAGAACAGCATGTCGAGCGGCACGTAGGTGTTCTTCATCCACATGTCCATGGGACGGGGGACGCGATGCATGAACAGCATGCCGGCGTCGCGCGGCAGCTCGCGGATCCACATCAGGCCCTGCTGCTGCTGCGCGGGTGTCAGCGCCAGCCATACCAGCAGGGTATCGCGGCCGTCGCGCCGCTCGATGCTGATCTCGCGCCGCTCGAAGCCGCGCAGCTGCTGCGGCTGGAATCCGGCGGCCGCCTGGGCGCCGCAGGCGGGCATTGCGGCGACGGAGAGGAGGGCGAGAAGAAGCAGGGCGCGCATGCGCACAGTCTATGACTAAACTACCCCCATGCGGATCGTGGAAATCTCTCCCGTCATCCCTCCCGAGCTGGCGCGCCTGACCGAGCTGGCCGGGAACCTGTCCTACAGCTGGCACCGGCCCACCCGCGCCCTGTTCGAGGACCTCGACCGCACGCTGTGGCGCCAGACGCACGCCAACCCCAGGCTGCTGCTCCGCTGCGTGAGCCAGCAGGCGCTGGATGCGGCCGCCGCCGATCCGGAGTACCTCGCACGCTACCGTGCCGCGGTGGAAAACTACGACCGCTACCAGGCCCAGCCGGTGTCGCAGGGCGGGACGCTGGTGGCCTACTTCTGCGCCGAGTACGGCTTCCACGAGAGCTTTCCGATCTATTCGGGCGGACTGGGCGTGCTGGCGGGCGACCACTGCAAGGCGGCCAGCGACGAGCTGCTGCCCTTCGTGGCGGTGGGGCTGGCCTATCGCCAGGGCTACTTCCGCCAGGTGGTGGATGCCGATGGCACGCAGCATGCCGGCTTCCACGACGTTGATCCGCGCGACCTGCCGGTGGAGCCAGTGCGCGGCAAGGACGGCCGCGGGCTGGTCGTGCAGGTGCCCATCGCCGACCGGCAGGTGGCCGCGCGGCTCTGGCGCGTGGAGGTCGGGCATGTATCCGTGTACCTGCTCGACACCAACGTGGCGCAGAACTCGCCTGCCGACCGCGACATCACCTTCCGGCTCTATGGCGGCGACGAAGCGCATCGCATCCGCCAGGAGATGGTGCTGGGCATCGGCGGTGTGCGCGCGCTGCGCCAGCTCGGCCTGGCGCCCGCGGTGTGGCACATGAACGAGGGCCATGCCGCCTTCCTCGCGCTGGAGCTGCTGCGCGAGCACATGGCGGCGGGCATGCGCTTCGAGGCGGCGCTGGAGGCCGTGGCGGCGCAATGCGTGTTCACCACGCATACGCCGGTGGCCGCGGGGCACGACACCTTTCCCGACCACCTCGTCATCGAGCATTTCTCCGGCCTCGTGCACGAGCTGGGCGGCGACATGCAGCGCCTGCTGGAGCTGGGACGCGCGCCGGGCGTGCACGGGCGCTTCAACATGACGCGCCTGGCGCTCAATGGCGCGCGGCGAATCAACGGCGTCAGCCGCATCCATGGCGGCGTCTCCTCGCGGCTGTGCGCGGACCACTGGCCGGACATCCCGCCGCTGGAGAATCCGGTCGGCTACATCACCAACGGCGTGCACGTGCCGACCTTCCTGTCCTCGGTGTGGGCCCGCTACCTCGACGAGCACCTGCCCGAGTGGCGCGAACGGCTCTGCGACGAGGAGTACTGGCAGGCGCTCGACCGCTTCGACAACCTGCCGTTCTGGCGCGCCGCGCAGGACATCAAGTCGCGCATGCTGGCCGGCGTGCGCGCGCGGCTGGAGCGCGAGTACCGGCAGAAGGGCATGGGCAGCGTGCAGCTGGCGCACATCACGCGCCTGCTCGACCCCTCCAATCCCGAGGTGCTGACCATCGGCTTCGCCCGCCGCTTCGCCACCTACAAGCGCGCCGCGCTGCTGCTGCGCGACCGCGAGCGGCTGAAGAGGCTGGTGTCGGATCCAGACCGGCCGGTGCTGTTCCTGTTCGCCGGCAAGGCGCATCCGGCCGACCATCCCGGCCAGCAGGTGCTGCGCGAGATCAAGCGCGCCATGCTCTCCCCGGAATTCGCCGGCCACGTGGTGTTCCTCGAGGACTACGACATCCAGCTCGCGCGCTGGCTGGTCACCGGCGTGGACGTGTGGCTGAACAATCCGGTCGCGCCGCTGGAGGCCTCGGGGACCTCGGGCATCAAGGCGGCGATCAACGGCCGGCTGAACCTCTCCATCCTCGACGGCTGGTGGGCCGAGGCCTGGGACGGCCAGAACGGCTGGGGCCTGCCGGGTGCCGACGCCGCGGATGAATCACGCCGCGACGACCTCGACGCCGCGGCCATCTTCGACGCGCTCGAGGAGGAAGTGGTGCCGCTGTACTACGGGCGCAATGCCGACGGCCTCTCGCCCGGATGGGTGCGCCGCTGCCGGCACGCCATGGCCACCGTGATCCCGCGCTTCAACATGCGCCGCGTGGTCGGCGACTATGCCGAGGGGCTGTACCGCCCCGCCGCGGAGATGGGGCGCCGGCTGATGGCCGATGGCGGCCGGCCCGCCGCCGAGCTGGCGGCGTGGAAGCAGAAGGTGCGCGAGCGCTGGTCCGGCGTGCACATCATCGAGGTGCACGAGACGCCGCGCAGCGCCGGCGCAGGCTCGCCGCTGGTGATGCGCGCCAGGGTGCAGCTCGCCGGCCTCGATCCCGCGGACCTGTGCGTGGAGTTCAAGGCGCGCCGCCTGCTGCCCGACGCGGGCTTCGAGCAGGCGCCGCTGTGCTCCTTCAACCACGGCACGCCGCCAGGGCACTGGATCGAGCGCTTCACCGTCGCCGGTCCCGTGGCCGCGGATGGCACGGTGGAATACGGCGTGGCCGCCACGCCGCCGGGCATGGGCCAGTACCAGCTCGAGGTGCGCGTGTACCCCTGGCACCCGCTGCTCACCCATCCGCTGGAGATGGGCCTCATGAAGACGCTCTGACGAGCACCAGTCCGGCCAGCGGTGGCAGGTCGAGCAGCAGCGAGAAGGGCTGGCCGTGCATGGGGACGGCCGCGGCCACGGCCTCCGGCCCGCCCATGTTGCTGCCGCCGTAGAACGAGGAGTCCGAGTTCAGCAGCACCCGGTAGCGCCCGGGCTCGGGCACGCCGATGCGGTAGCCCGGCCGCGGCGTGGGGGTGAAGTTCAGCGCCACCACGAGCAGCTCGTCCTCCGCGAGGCGCAGGTACGACAGCACCGAATGCTCGCGGTCGCTGCAGTCGATCCACGCGAAGCCCTGCGGCTCGAACTCGTGCCGGTGCAGGGCGGGGTGCGCGACGTAGAGGCGGTTGAGGTCCGCCACCAGCTGCTTCACGCCGCGGTGCCCGGCATGCTCCAGCAGGAACCAGGGCAGCGCCACGTGGAAATCCCATTCCCACGGATGGGCGAATTCCCCGCCCATGAACAGCAGCTTCTTGCCGGGCAGTGTCCACATGTAGGTGAACAGGAGCCTGAGGTTCGCCAGCTGCTGCCAGCGATCGCCCGGCATGCGGCCCAGCAGCGAGCGCTTCAGGTGCACCACCTCGTCGTGCGACAGCGGCAGGATGAAGTTCTCGCTGTACGCGTACATCATCGCGAAGGTCAGGTCGTTCTGGTGGTACTTGCGGAACAGCGGGTCGCGGGCGAAGTAGCCCAGCGTGTCGTGCATCCAGCCCATGTTCCACTTCATCGAGAAGCCGAGGCCGCCGTGCTCCACCGGCCGGCTGACCATGGGCCAGCTGGTGGATTCCTCGGCCATCATCACCGTGCCGGGCGCGCGCGCATGGGTGACCGAGTTCAGCGTGCGCAGGAATTCCACGGCCTCGAGGTTCTCGCGCCCGCCGTGCTGGTTGGGCACCCACTGGCCGCGTGCGTAATCCAGGTACAGCATCGAGGCCACCGCGTCCACGCGCAGGCCGTCGAGGTGGAAATGTTCGAGCCAGTAGCAGGCACTGGACAGGAGGAAGCTCCTCACCTCGTGGCGGGCGAAGTCGAACACCAGCGTGCCCCACTCCGGATGCTCGCCCTTGCGCGGGTCGGCGTACTCGTACAGCGGCGAGCCGTCGAAGCGCGCCAGCGCATGCGCGTCGCGCGGGAAGTGCGCCGGCACCCAGTCGAGCAACACGCCGATGCCCTGCTGGTGGCAGCGGTCGATGAAGAACTTGAAGTCCTCCGGCGTGCCGAAGCGGCTGGTGGGCGCGAAGTAGCCGGTGGTCTGGTAGCCCCAGGAATCATCCAGCGGGTGCTCGGTGACCGGCAGCAACTCGATGTGGGTGAAGCCCATCTCCTTCACGTAGGGGATCAGGTGCTCCGCCAGCTCGCGCCAGGTGAAGAAGGACCCGTCCGGGTGGCGGTTCCAGGAGCCGGCATGCACCTCGTAGATGGACATCGGTGCGTGCAGCCAGTCGTGCGCGGCGCGCGCGGACATCCAGGCCGCGTCACCCCAGGCGTAGGAATGCGGATCGGTGACGATGGCGGCGGTGGCCGGCCGCATCTCCATCGCGAACGCGTAAGGGTCGGTCTTGACCAGCACCTCGCCGGTTTCCCGGTTGCGCAGCTCGAACTTGTACAGCGTGCCCAGCGGCAGGCCGGGAACGAACAGCTCCCACACGCCGCTGCTGCCCATCACGCGCATGGGCAGGCGCCGCCCGTCCCAGTCGCAGAAGGGACCGACCACGCTGACGCGCTCGGCATTGGGCGCCCACACGGCAAAACGCACGCCCTGGATGCCGTCGAAGGTGGCCGCGTGCGCGCCCAGCATGCGCCAGGCCTCCACGTGCCCGCCGGAATTGAACAGGGCGAGGTCGGCGGCGGACAGGCTGGGCGCGAAGCTGTAGGGATCCACGCGCTCGTGGCGATGCCCCGCATCGTCGATCCAGACCAGCCGGGGATGCGGGTCCAGGTCGGGGGCGGCGAGCTCGAAGAAGTCGCTGTCGCCCAGCCGCGCGAGCCGCCGGCCGTCGGCGAGCATCGCCTCGCGCGTGGCGGGAAGGTAGGCTCTTACAACCGAACCGGCCGCCCCCCGATGTACGCCGAGCACGCCGTGCGGATCGTGGTGACGTCCCGCTGCGATCCTTTCCATTGCCGCTGCAATCGTGCGTTTGATGTGAAGCCTCTTTGCCGGAAACAGGTACGGGCCGCGGCAGGCAATATTCCTGATCCATGAGAACGCCCCGGCTGTGGTAAATATACCTTCAATGGTGAGCGCAACCCGTACAAACTCCGGCCGTTACGTGAGCCGCCTCACCGGCGGCACCCTTGCAATGATCATGGCAGGCGGACGGGGCGAGCGCCTCCGCGGCCTGACCGAGCACCGCTGCAAGCCCGCCACGCCCTTCGGCGGCAAGTTCCGCATCATCGACTTCGTGCTGTCCAACTGCGTGAACTCGGGCATCCGCAAGATCTGCCTGCTCACGCAGTACAAGGGCCAGTCGCTGATCCAGCACGTGCAGCGCGGCTGGGCCTACCTGCGCGGCGAGTTCGGCGAGTTCGTCGACGTGATTCCCGCACAGCAGCAGGTAGGACAGTACTGGTACCGCGGCACGGCCGACTCCGTCTACCAGAACCTGGAATACGTGCGCTCCCACAACCCTCGCCACGTGCTGGTGCTGGCCGGCGACCACATCTACAAGATGGACTACGGCCCGATGATCGCCTACCACGTGGAGAAGGGGGCGGACATCACCGTCGGCGTGGTCGAGGTGCCGGTGGCCGAGGCGCGCTCCTTCGGCGTGCTGTCGGTAACGGAATGGAACCGGGTGACCAAGTTCACCGAGAAGCCGCAGGACCCCGAGCCCATGCCCGGCAACTCCTCGGTGGCGCTGGCCTCGATGGGTATCTACGTGTTCAATACCGACCTGCTCGAGCGCCTGCTGGCCGAGGACGCCGCCGATCCGGAGTCGCAGCACGACTTCGGTCGCAACGTCATCCCCAAGGCCATCGCCCAGCTGCAGGTGTTCGCCTATCCCTTCCGCAACGTGCGTACCAAGGCGCAGAACTACTGGCGGGACGTGGGGACGGTGGATGCCTTCTACGAGGCCAACCTGGAGCTGGTGCACGTCTCGCCGGAACTGAACGTCTACGACGAGGAATGGCCCATCTGGACCTACCAGGTGCAGCAGCCGCCGGCGAAGTTCGTGCTCGACGAGGACGGCCGCCGCGGCATGGCCATCAACTCGCTGGTGGCCGGCGGCTGCATCATCTCCGGTGCCGTGGTGCGCGAGTCGCTGCTGTTCTCTGCGGTGCGCGTGGACGAGCGCTCGCTGGTGGAGCGCTCGGTGATCATGCCGGGCGTGCGCATCGGCAAGGGCTGCGTCATCCGCAACGCCATCATCGACGAGCACTGCGAGATTCCCGACGGCATGCAGATCGGCGTCGATACGGCCAGCGATGCCGAGCGATTCGATGTCACGCCGCGGGGCATCGTGCTGGTCACGCCGGGCGAGCTGGCGAAGGTGACGCGACCGGGATGAGCGATACGCGGCTGCCCATCGTGCTGTTCTGGCACATGCACCAGCCGCCGTATCGCGACGCGCTGTCCGGCCGCTACGTGCTGCCCTGGACCTGGCTGCACGCCATCAAGGACTACACCGACATGGCCGCCCACCTGGAGCAGGTGGAGGGTGCCTGCGCGGTAGTCAATTTCACGCCGGTGCTGGTGGAGCAGATCGAGGACCTCGCCGCCGCCGTGCGCGCCAACCTCGATGCGGGCACGCCGCTGCCCGACCCCGTGCTGGCGACGCTCGGGTACACGCCGCTGCCGCAGGAGCCCGGGGAACGGCTGGTGCTGATGCGATCGCTGCTGCGCGCCCAGCCCGAGTACGTGATCGCGCCGCGGCGGGAGTTCGCGCACCTCGTGGCCATCGCGCAGCACGTCAACGACGCGGCGCGCATCGGCTATGTGTCCGACCAGTTCCTGCACGACCTCGCGGTCTGGTACCACCTGGCATGGATGGGCGAATCGGTGCGCCGCAGCCATCCGCTGGTGGCGCGCCTGGAGGCCAAGGCGCGCGGCTTCGACGCC
>QGUX01000362.1 GCA_003242275.1 Pseudomonadota bacterium
GTGTTGGGGCGGAAAGAAGCCGCCGCCTGCCGGTCAACCCGCGCTGGGTTCCCCTCAGCGGCTTCCGCGAGCAGCTGCCGGACGTGGCCCTGCCGCCCGAGGCGGCCGGCGGGCGCGTGGAACTGACCGGCCGGCTCGCCGGGCTGCCATCGGTGGGGCTGGCCTCGGGCCGCTTGGCGCCGGCCGCCGATGGCCGCTGGCCGCGCGTGACGAGCTTCCCGACGATGGAGCAGCTCGAGCAGGCCTACGGCAGCAAGCTGCTGCCGGTGGTGCTGCTGCTGGACGCGGACGCGGGCCCGGGCTTCGTGCGCGAGTGGCATCCGCCGGGGTTGCCGCCGGAACGGCACGTGGGCTACGCCGTCCAATGGTGGGCCTTCGCGCTGCTGCTCGTCGGCCTGTTCACGGGATTGAACCTGAAGAAACGAGATGACTGATCCTGCAACGCCGAACGGCTCGCGCCGCACGCTCTACCTGCTGCTGGCGGTGTTCTTCCTGCCGCTGGTCGCTTCGTTCGTGCTCTATTACGGCGTGGAATGGCGGCCCGCGGCCGGCGCCAACCATGGCGAGCTGCTGCAGCCGCTGCGCCAGCTGCCCGGGGGCGCCGCGCGCGCGCTGGAGGGCAAGTGGGCGCTGGTGTACGTGGGTGACGGCGCCTGCGACGCGGCCTGCCGCGATGCGCTGCACGTGGCCCGCCAGACCCATGTGCTGCTGAACAAGGACACCAACCGCGTGCGCCGCGCGCTGCTGGCCACCTCCGGATGCTGCGATCGTGCCTTCCTCGAGTCCGAACACGGCGGCATCGAGATCATCGACGCCGCCGATCCGGCGCTGCGCGAACCGCTGCTGGCCGTGCTGCCGCCGGGCGATCATGCCCACGACCTGTTCGTCGTCGATCCGCTGTCCAACATCGTGCTGCGCTTCGACACGCGCGAGGATCCCCGGGGCCTGCTCGAGGACCTGAAGAAACTGCTCAAGCTTTCCCACATCGGCTAGAACACCATGCACCGCAGAATCGCCGTCCTTCGCCGTCTCTCGTTCGTCGCCACGCTGCTGGCCTTCTGCGTGGTGGTGTTCGGTGCCTACGTGCGGCTCACCGATGCGGGCCTGGGCTGCCCGGACTGGCCCGGCTGCTACGGGCACCTGACCCCCAGCGCCGCCGCCGAGGCCGCGGCCGCCGGCCTCATCGACGCCGAGGTGCACGAGCAGAAGGCGTGGAACGAGATGATCCACCGCTACCTCGCCTCGACGCTGGGCCTGATGATCCTGGTCATCGCCGGCCTGGCGCTCTTCTGGCGGCGCCGCCACGCCGAGATTCCGCTGGTGCTGCCGCTGGTGCTGGTGGCGCTGGTCATCTTCCAGGGACTGCTGGGCATGTGGACGGTGACGCTGTTGCTCAAGCCCCTGATCGTCACCGGCCACCTGGCGGGCGGGCTTTCCACCATGTCGCTGCTGTGGTGGCTGTGGATGACCCTGCGCCGCATGTCGTCGGATCCCTGGTCCGGCACGCTCAAGGCGCGCGCCGGCGGCAATGCCGCGGCGCTGCTGCTGCCGGCGCCGCTGAAGCTGCGCAAGCTGGCACTGGTGGCACTGGTGGCGCTGGCGATCCAGATCCTGCTCGGCGGCTGGACCAGTTCGAACTATGCCGCGGTGGCCTGCCCGGACTTCCCCAGGTGCCAGGCCTCGTGGTGGCCCGAGGCCGATTTCGGCGAGGCCTTCGTGCTGTGGCGCGGGCTGGGGATCAACTACGAGGGCGGCGTGCTCTACCACCCGGCGCGCGTGGCCATCCACTTCACCCATCGCCTCGGCGCCATCGTGGCCACGATCGCGCTGCTGCTCGCCGCCGTGATCACGCTGGCGAAGCGGCGCGAGGGCAACAGCAGGCTGGCCGCGGCACTGGTGCTGGGCGCGCTGCTGCTGCAGCTGCTGATCGGCATCTTCATGGTGACGCGTGGCTTCCCGCTGTGGCTGGCCACGGCGCACAACGCCGGCGCCGCGCTGCTGCTGCTCGCGACGCTGGCGCTGAACCGCGCATTGCGCAGGGCCTGAGCGCCGGGCGGAATCCTTTCCTCCAGCCGGGCCGGCACCGGTCGGGTGCCGGCAGCGGATCTGCCAGACGCAGCGACGCCGTTCCAGCG
>QGUX01000166.1 GCA_003242275.1 Pseudomonadota bacterium
GCGGGAGTGCTTCCCCCTCGGGTTCGGGCCAGTGGGCGTGGCGGGGGGGGGGGGCAAGGGGCTGACCCTGTTTGGCCTTTGGCTTCCCGGGCCGCTGCTGTTCGGTTCGCCCGGTATCTGGCAGCTGCAGCGCCTGGCCTGGAAGCGGGACCTGATCGCGCGGGTGGATGCGCGCGTGAACGCACCGCCGGTGCCCGTGCCCCCGGGCGTCTCCTGGTCCACGCTCGACCTCGATGATGCGGAGTACCGTCGCGTTCGTGCGCGAGGGCATTTCCTGCACGAGAAGGAAACCCTGGTCGATGCGGTGACGGAAGACGGGCCGGGCTCGTGGGTGATCACGCCGCTGGTCACCGCCGAGGGCACCATCCTGGTCAACCGCGGATTCGTGCCGCCGGAACTGCGGGATTCCGCCCTGCGGGCCGGCGGCCAGCCCGACGGCGACGTGATCGTTACCGGCCTGCTGCGGCGGCCCGAGCCGGGCGGGCGCACGCTGCGCGCGAACCGGCCGGAGGATGAACGCTGGTTCTCGCGCGATGTCGCGGCCATTGCCGCCGCCCGCGGCCTGGAGGCAGTCGCGCCGTTCTTCATCGACGCCGACGCTTCGCCGGTCCAGGGCCCGGCCCCGCGGGGAGGACTGACCGTGGTGCACTTCCGCAACGCACACCTTTCCTATGCGCTCACCTGGTTCGCGCTGGCCGGGCTGTGCGTGGCCGGCCTGGTGCTGCTGGTGCGTCCACCGGCCCGCCCGGAGATGGCGGGCCGGCAGGCCTGAGCTAGTTGCGCGGCGGCTGGAAGATGGGCTGCGAGCCGTCGACGGTGCGGCCGGTCTTCAGCGCCTCGACCTGCTCAGGCGTCCCCGGTGGACGGTGGTAGGCGCCCACCTCGTCGCGATCCGGCCTGAACACATTGCCGCTCACCGGATTGGGGTAATGGAACGGCACGATGTAGTACGCCGGATAGGTCAGGTAGATGGTCGAGGGCGGCAGGTCCGGCGGCGGATCGAACTTGTCCGGCCAGGTGTTGTTCAGCGCGTTCTTCGCCCAGCCGTCCCAGCTGGTGTACATGGTGAACGGACCGGTGAGGCGGCTGATCTTCCACACGCCGTTTTCCTTGCGGTACTCGTTCTCGTACAGCGGCAGGCCCCAGCCGCCGCTGCTCATCACGTAGGCGCGCGCACGCATCCAGCCCGTGGTGCCGTCCGCCGAGATGTCGGGAATGGTCTGGAACTGCATGTGGTTGGCGAGCGAATTCTCCTTGGCGCCGTCCGGGCCGAAGGCCACCTGCATGTACTCCAGCACCCGCTTCTTGCCGAGGAACAGGCCCTTGCCGCCGATTTCCAGCGTGGCGTCGTCGGAGAACAGCTCGGCGAGCTGCGTCCACTGGCTCTTGTCGACGAAGTAGCCGTAGGTGCGCTGCAGGCGCTCGATGGCGTGCATGTCCTCGAGCACGGTGATGCGCTTCTCGAGTTCGTCGAGGCGCTGCTCGAGCGTCTGGGCGGAAAGCGGCGCTGCCGCCGCGATGGCCGCCAGTGCGGCCAGTAACGAAGTCTTCTTCATCATCGTACGGCTCCCGTGACGCTGTCCGCGGCCTGCGGCAGGTTGTCCAGCGGCTTGCCCGTGACCGGGTGCGGATAGCTGAACGGCGGAATGTACTGGCCCGGCATGGTGCGGTAGACCACCGTGGGCGGCCGGTCCGGCGGGAACAGCGCGCTCGGGCCCTTCATCGGCAGCAGCGAACGCGCCCAGCCGCGGTCGTAGTCGGTGAAGGCGGTGGGATAGAAGTGCAGGCGCCTGATCTTCCACACGCCGCCCTCCTTGACGTATTCGTTCTCGTAGATGCCCACGCCCCAGATGCCGTTCTGTCCCGGCTCGGCCAGCTGCACGGGACCCTGGAAGCGTCCCTTGGCGGTGCGCCCGTCCGGGGCCACCGTGATCACCGGCTGCAGCATCATGTGGTTGTTGAGGTAACCGGCGCCCAGGCCCTCGGGGCCGAACAGCAGCATGGCCTTGCGGATGCGCTCGGGTCCGACGTACACGCCGCTCTGGCCGTACTCGAACTCGCCGTTGCGCGCGAACAGGCTGGCGGCCTCCCCCCACAGGCCCTTGTCGAAGTAGTAGCCGAACATGGCCGTGAGGTTCTCGATGGCGTCGATGTCCTCCAGCCGCGCCACGCGTTCGCGGTAGGCGGCGAGTCGCTCGGCGGCGGACTGCGCTGCCGCGGCCGGCGTGGCCATCGGCAGCATGGCGCCCAGCGACAGCGCCAGGCACAGCAGGATGGGTGGGCGGCGCATCACTTCAGCACTCCTTTCACGGGCTTGCCGGTCACCGGGTTCGGCGCCTGGAAGGGCGGCACCTGCACCTCGGGGAAGGGACTGTAGGTCACCGTGGACGGACGGTCGGGCGGGAACTCCTTCGAGGTGGCGCTGGGCTTGAGGCCTTCGCCGGGCTTGAGCCGCGCCCAGCCCTTCTCGTAGGGCGCCACGAAATTCACGAACAGGTGCAGCGAGCGGATCTTCCACACTCCGTCTTCCTTCACGTAGGTGTTCTCGTAGATGCCGTCGCGCCACTCGGCGTGCTTCTTGTACTGGCCGAGCATGCCCTGGTCGCGCCAGCGGGCCGTGGCGCTCCTGCCGTCGGCGGAGACGAACACCGCTGGCTGCAGCGTGATCCACTCGTTGAGCTGGCCGTAGATCAGGCCTTCCTGGTTGCCGTGCAGGCGCTTCAGGTACTCGCGGATGCGCGTCCTGCCCACGTACACGCCGTCGAGGCCGATCTCGAGGGTGCCGTCGTCAGCGAACAGGTCTGCGGCCTCTCCCCACAGGCCCCGGTCCACGTAGTAGCCGAAGGCGCGCTGCAGCTTCTTGATGGCGCGTGCGGCCTCGAGCTTCTCGACCCGCGCGGTCAGCGCGGCGAGCTCGGCCTCCACGTTCTGGGCCGTTGCCGCCGCCGGCGCGAGCAGCAGCGCGGCGAGGCCGGCGATCATCACTTGCTTCATGGGTACTCCAACATGCGAGGGCACTTCCTCATCGCGAACCAGCGCGGCGCTGGCGGATGAACTGCATCCATTCTTCTGCGGTCGGCATCACAGGATAGTCCACGCGGCGCAGGATCTTCCATTCCCCGTCCTCGCGGACCAGTTCGTCCTCGTAGCGCCCGGCGAGCATCGGCACGGGCTCGCCATTGGGGCCGCGCATCACCAGCAGGTGGCGCGAGCGCGCGGTGGCGCGGTCGCCCTGCACGTCCACCTGCGGGTTCGAGGTGATGTGGTAGCTCTCATTGTTGACGTAGCCGGGCGGCGTGGGCCCGTACAGGTCGTTGAGCATCGCGAGGATGGCCTCGCGGCCCTTGTAGGTGCGGTTGCCGTTCACCCATTCGCCGTCGCGGGCGAACAGCGCGGCATAGGCCTGGTAGTCGCGGGCGTCCTGCGTGGCGGAGTAGTCGACCAGCAGGCGGTGGATGGCCAGCTCGTCCTCGACGCGCTGCAGGCGCTGCGCCATCGCCGCCTGCCGTTCACCGGCGGTCCGGTCGCAGGACGCGAGCAGCGTCGCCGCGAACGCCAGCGAAATGAGCACGACCTGCCTGACGCCGGACGCCCCGTGCGCGGGCGCCGCCCGCCCGGTTTCCTGCGGCTGGCCTGATGCGCTGGCCATTGGACCTCCCCACCGTCGCATCCCGCGACGGAGTATGCCCGCGACGGGGCGCGGGTGGCCACTGGGCCAGATACCGAAGGAGCGGGGCGGCTATACTGCGCGGCCCTTCGTGACCGTCCGCGCCATGTTCTTCAAGAATCTCTGCCTGTACCGCCTGCCGACTCCCTGGGACATCAGTGCCGCCGAGCTGGAGTCCCGGCTCGATGCCCGCCCGCTCAATCCCTGCGGCCACTTCGACATGACGACCCGCGGCTGGGTGCCTGTCGGGCCCACGGCCCGGCGCCTGCACACGGTGGAGAACCACCAGATGATCGCGCTGGGGGTGGAGCAGAAGCTGCTGCCGGCCTCGGTGATCCGCCAGGTGGCCGCCGACCGCGCGGCCGAGGTGGCGGCCGAACAGGGTTTTCCCGTGGGTCGCAAGCAGATGCGCGACATCCGGCTGCGCGTGACCGAGGAACTGCGCGCGCGGGCGCTGGTGAAGCGACGTGTGACGCATGCCTGGCTCGACCGGGCCAACGGCTGGCTGGTGGTGGATGCCGCCGGGGTGGCGCGTGCCGAAGAGGTGGTGGAGACGCTGCGCGACACGCTGGGCAGCTTCGCGGCCACGCAGGTCAACACCGCCACCTCGCCGCGCGCGGCCATGGCGCGCTGGGCGGCGAGTGGCGAGGTGGGCCATCACATCGGCGTCGACGACGAGCTGGAGCTGCAGGCGGTCGATGGCTCGCGCGCCACCATCCGCCACGTGCGCCATGCCTTCGACCAGGGGGAGGTGCGCCGGCACCTTTCGCAGGGCTTCATGGTCACTCGCCTGGGCCTGACCTGGAACGGCCGCATCTCCTTCGTGCTCACCGACAAGCTGCAGGTCAAGCGGGTGGACTTCCAGGAGATGAAGGAGGCCGGCAGCGAGGTCGAGACCCAGGACATCGACCCGCTGGAGCAGTTCGACATCGACTTCGCGGTGATGAGCGGCGAGCTGTCGAAGCTGATCGGCGACCTGGTGGACGCGCTGGGCGGTGAGGTGGCGGCCGACGCGACGCCGCAGGTATCGGCCGCCTGAGCGGCCGGCGCTACTCGAACAGCGCCATCACGTTCAGGTACTTCTCCACGTACCAGCGGTTCTCGTTGTTGTAGCGGGGCATGGAGACCGGCCGCGCGCCGGCATCGGTCCGTTTCCACAGGCAGGGGCAACGCACGGGCCTGGGCGGTTGCGTGCCGGGACGGGAGAGGTCCGGCAGGCGGATGCCGGCCTTCTTCACCACGTTGTACAGCTTCGTGACGTTCTTCGGCCCGCCGTTGTAGGCCGCCACCGGGAAGATGCCCATCAGGAGCGGGTCGTGGCGGAAATTGGCGCGGATGTCCTCGCGCATCTGCGCCAGTTCGATGTCCAGCAGGCAGATGGCAGCCTTCATGGCATTGAGCAGGTTGGTCGCGCCCCGCTCGAACACCGGGTCGAGGTGCGCGGCCGGGCAGCGGCGCACGACCATGGAATAGGTGCCATTGCCGCGCCGGTCGGTGAACTGCATGGGCCCGACCGCCGAGGCGGTCGAGACGCTGTAGCGGAAGGCCTCACTGCGCTTGAGCCCGTACTGGTTCAGCACCTGCTCGAAAGCCTCGATGCCGCGCTGGGTGTACTCGGTATCGTCGGTCTGTTCGATGACGGCCAGCATGGCCACCAGCTCGGGCGGGATCACGTCGGCGAGCAGCTCGCCGGGATACGCGAGGCTGGGCGCCATGGCGTCGCGCAGCTCCCGGCTGGCCTGGTTGGCGGTCTCGAGCAGGTAGCTGCGCCCGCCCTCGACGAACAGCGGATCAAACGTGTCCTCGGTGAAGGGCAGGTAGACGATGGGCTGGGCGGTCTCGGCCACCGCGCGCCAGCGCTTCCTGGAGATCAGCGCGCTGTCGAACACCGGGAACTTGCGGCCGTACACCTGCAGTGGTTCGCCGTCGCGCGTGAAGGAGAACATCAGCCGTTCGGCGCCCGTGCCCTTCACGTGACGCGCCTTGATGCCTGGCGTGCGCAGGGTGAACTTCAGCGGCCGGCCGCCCGGCTTCCACTTCACCGGCGGGCGGGGGATCTCCACGTGCGCGATGGTCCAGTCCTTGTCGCGCTCGCTCCACAGCGCAAACAGCACCGGCCGGCCGCGGAGCACCTCGTTCCTGCCCTTGCCGGTGAAGAAGTACTCCAGTTCGGCTTCCTCCAGCAGTTCCTGCGCCTGCACCACGAGGTCGCGGATGACTTCGTGGCGGCGCGGCACACGGCCGGAGATGATGATTTCCTCCAGTTCCTCGGCCGCTTCGGGAGGCTCGGGTGTTTCGGACTCGGCAACGGCGAGGGAAACCTCGCCCTCGACCTGCAGGGATTCCTCTTCCTGTGCGTGGGCCGACACAACCTCGAAGGCCAGTTCCTCGGACTCCTCGACGGTGGACGTGGTGGTGCAGGCGGTGGCGGCCAGCAGGGCCGCGAGGGCGAGGGAGCGCAATGCGAAAAGCAGATTCGGACGGGTCATGCCACCGGCAGCTTAACCTGCCTGCGGCGATTTGCCGTCGCGTTGCGTCACGAACCCGACGCTTCGCGCGCGCCGGGCCACCCGTACGGGATCAGCGCAGCCTCAGCGCTTCCTCGACCACGCTGCGGTCGATGAACTTCGCCAGCTCCTCGCGGCTGCGGGCCGGGCGGTCGTTCACCCTGGCCAGCCAGGCTTCCTCGGTCTCGAGTACGTCCAGCATGTCGGGGATGACGTGCACGGGAAACTCGGTTTCCGGCCAGCCCCAACGGATCTGCTCCACGGTGAATCCCAGGATGCTGGAGACATGTTCCAGGTATGGTTCGGGATCCTTCTTCAGCGCCGCCGAGGCGTCAGCCACGGCGCGCACGAAGCGCACGATGGCGCGGCGCTTCTCCGGGTCGGCGAGATCCGCGGCACGCGCATTGAGGTTGAAGGCCTCGCGATACACCTTGCGGTCCTGCAGCACGATGGCGTCATCACCCAGCATGCGCACGGCGACTTCCGGCTCCGGCTCGAAGGTGGCGATCACGTCGGCGTCGCCACGCGCCAGCGCCTCGGCAGAGCGGAAGCGGCTGGGCGGAGTCGCGCCCTGGCCCGCGCCGGGCGCCGGCGCGGGGTAGTTCACCAGCGTCACGTCGCTCTCGTCGAGTCCCACGCTGCGCAGCATGGCCACGAGGTAGTAGTGTGCCGAGGTCTGGCGCGGCACGAGCACGCGCTTGCCCTTGAGGTCCCTGAGGCTGTTGATGCCGGCGGAACGGCGTCCCACCAGCCGGTAGAAGCTTTCCGACACCGTCATGATGATGCGCAGGTCCGGATTGGTGACGGACTCGCGCAGCAGCTGCGTCTCGGCATTGGTGGCGAGGTCGGCCGTGCCGCGCGTGATGCTGACCACGCCGCCCGAGGGCACTTCGAGCTTCTCGGGATAGAAGCTGTTGGCCGCGACCAGAACCGGAGACAGTTCGATCCAGCGTGCGCCGGCGACCTTGATGGGGACCAGCGGGGTCTCGTCCTCCGGTGCCCGCGATGAAGAAGTGCAGGATTGCAGCGACAGCGCGGCGAGGGACGCCAGCAGCCAGATGGACAGGCGTTGCCGGTGGGAGGAATCGCGGCGAACGCGGATGATGCTCGTGGTGCGCATGGGGCTGCTCCGTCGGGGTTTCCTCCCGAGCCTAGCGACCCGGACGGCATTGTCCACGCTCTCAAGGATTGCTTCCGCCGGGGACAAGAAGCAGGAGCTTCGCCCGCCAGGGTGCGCACCGGCAGGGCCCGGGAGGCGGCATGCAATGCCGTGATGACGCCGCCTGGCCGGCCAGTCGACGCGAAGGGCCGTTGCGGCGCACGCGGTATGCTTGCAGCCTCGTCCCACATCCATGGCGCAGGAGAAACTCCCACCCAATGAGCAGTGAAGGCAGCCGCAGGCCAGGAGGCCGCATCGTCCTGACCGAATTTGCGCGTCCGCGCCTGTTTCCTTCCGAACCCCGCCGCAACACCATCCAGGACATCACGGCCGAGCAGTTCGAGCGCTACCTGAACGAGCACGAGCCGCTGAAGGTGCTGCCGGGCTATGCCCCATTCTGCGTGCTGTACGTCTACCGCAACTGGACCTCCACGCGTTGCCTCACGGTGCCGATCACGGACGACAACCGGCACCTGCTGCGCTCGGACTACGAGGCCAGGAACAGCCGCGAGCTGCCCGTGCTGGTGCGGTGGTTCGAGGGCGTGGAGCCGCCGGTGGCCAACTACCTGATCCCCATCCTCTACAGCCGCGAGCAGCTGGAGAAGGAAGGTTGGCCCATCGATGCCGACTGGGGC
>QGUX01000167.1 GCA_003242275.1 Pseudomonadota bacterium
TCCGCGTTCCTCAATCTTCTCCCATGAGGCCGTCATCCAGGGCTCTGCGGACGCTCTCCAGGTCCGCCCACAGCAGCACATCGAGCTCGCGGACCTGTTCCGCGGAAAGGATGTCTCCCACGCGGGCGAGCAGCCGTTCCCGGCTTTCCTTCAGCCGGCGCAGGTTGCCTTCCAGGTTCTCGATCTCCGAAAGCCGGAAACCGTCGGTGCGGGCACGCTCCCACTGCTCGTGCTGCTGGCGCCGGACGATCCGGTCCTCGCTCACCAGCTCGTGCAGCAGTGAACGCGCCTGGTCGTCACGCAGCACGGGCAGGCCGGCGGCCTCGAGGTTCCGCTGCACCCTGGCGATCCGCCGGCGCGAGGACACCGTTTCGATGTACGCCTTGAAGCGGGCGGCCTTGGGTCCGAGCACTTCGTCGTACTGTTCCTCGAGGTCCGGCCTCCTGAGGATGAGGATGCGGTAGGTACCGCGCGGTCCGTTCACCTCGATCTTTTTCGACGTCATCCGGTCATGGAGGTCGAGCAGGGCCTGCACCTGTGCGCTCGTCAGCTGCAGCTCCTCCTCGAGATCCGGGAACAACTGCTGCAGGCGCTCGCCGGGCGGCAGGACCGATGCCTGCAAGCTGGCGGCGCGCCCGTCGCGCCAGTGGTCGAGGGCCGATATGCCGGCAAAGAACGCCAGGCAGGTGGCGAGATAAGTGAGGATCCTCGTCGCGAGGCGCGAACGTCCTGCGGGCTTTCCGTTTTGCCAGACCATGACTCGCTCCCCGCAATCGATCCGCAACTACAGGACCACGAGCACGCCGGGCTCCTGCGCCAGTCGCAGGCGCATTACCCGGTACTGGTCCTGCCGCACCTCGCCCAGCGGATCGATCAGCACCGCCGGGTTCTCGACGCGCACCAGCACGGCCCACGTCCACTTCCGTTGTCCGCGATGATGGGTCTTCATGTCCGCTTTCCTCCTGTCGGCCCTGCGTTGCACGGCGTCTGCCGGGCGCTCGCACGAGGTGATACGCAAGGACCGTGCCAGCGCAGGGATGCCAGCGTTACGCCCTGATTGCGCGGGGAATTCCCAGGGTGCCGGGCGGTGGCGATGCCCCGCGGCCATGTCCGCGAACATCGCCATGGACGTCGGCGGACAGCACGCCCTGCGCGCCACGCGCCATCGTCCACGCGCTGTCCGCACCAATGTCCGCGGACACTGCCCGCGCGCGTTGATGGCCGGCCTCGGCGCCGCGACCCGGGGAAATTCCGGCCTCCGTGCCGCAACTGCGCTGGCACGGCTCTTGCCTCATCCGTGCCTGCATGGACGCCGCCCTCACGCCTTTTCCCGAACCGTCCGCGCAGGACCGGCCGTTGGCCGCGCGCCCGTTCTGGATGCGCCATCGCCTGGCGCTGCTGCTGGCCGCCGCGTCCCTGGCCCTGGTCGCGCTGGCCACGCCTCCCATCCTGCGTGCCACCGGCGTGCGCGCCTCGGTTTCCCTCTCACGCCTGTCCCTCGCCACGGTGGAGCGCGGTGTGTTCGTGCGCGACTTCGCGGCCGACGGCCGCGTGGTCGCGGCCAACAGTCCCATGCTCTATTCGCCCGCCGCCGGTTCGGTGGCGCTCAGGGTGAAACCCGGGGACGCCGTCTCGAAGGGCCAGGTGCTGGTGGTGGTCGACAGCCCCGACCTCGGGGCGCGCCTGTTGCTGAAACGCGCCAGCCTCGACGCGCTGCGCGCGGAGCTGCACCGTGCGCGCCTGGAGGCCGAACGCCGCCTGGCCGAGCTGCGCCAGCTGCACGAGCAGGCGCTGGTGGAGTTCCGCACCAGCGAGCGCGAGTACCAGCGCAGCCGCAGGGCCTTCGAAGCCGGCGCCCTGTCGCGCATGCAGATGGAGCGCGCCGAGGACGCGATGGAAAAGGCGCGCTTCGCCCTGCAGTACGCGGCGAGCAGCCTGGAATCCGCGCCCGGGCAGAGCCGACTCGACCTGGAAAGTCGCGAGGCCATGCTGCGCCGCCAGCAGGTGCTGGTGGACGACCTCGGGCGGCAGGTGGCGAACCTCACGGTACGCTCGCCCTTCGACGGGCGGGTCGGCCAGATCCAGGTTTCCGACCGGGCCAGCGTGCCGCGCGATGCGCCGCTGCTGACGGTGGTGGACCTGTCGCAGCTGGAGGTCGAGATCGACGTGCCGGAGGGCTTTGCGCGCGACCTCTCCCCCGGCATGGGCGCCGAGCTGTCGGGCCATGGCCGCACGTGGACGGGAAGCATCAGCGGCGTCTCGCCCGAGGTGGTGAACGGCCAGGTGGTGGCGCGCGTGCGCCTGGGCGAGGACCGGCCCGAGGGCCTGCGCCAGAACCAGCGCCTGTCGGTGCGCGTGATGATCGAGCGGCGTGATGACGTGCTGATGGTCGAGCGTGGCATGCTTCCGGACCAGGCCGCCGGCCAGGTGTGGAAGGTGCAGGACGGCATGGCGCTGCGCACCCCGGTGCGCTTCGGCAGCACCAGCATCGGCCGCATCGAGATCGTCGAGGGACTCTCGGCCGGCGACCGCATCGTGGTGGCGGGCATGGACGCATTCCATGGCGCACCGCGCGTGATCCTGAGCCACTGAGGGATGAGGAAGCGGAGAACCCCATGCTGAGAATGACCCACCTGTCGAAGGTGTACCGCACCGAGGTCGTGGAGACTCACGCCCTGCGCGATTTCTCCGTGCACGTGCGCGAGGGCGAGTTCGTGGCGGTGACCGGCCCTTCGGGCTCGGGCAAGACCACCTTCCTGACCATCGCCGGGCTGCTGGAGGAGTTCACCTCCGGCGAGTACCTGCTCGACGGCATCGACGTGCGCGGCATGAACGACACGCAGCGCTCGCGCCTGCGCAACGAGAAGCTCGGGTTCATCTTCCAGGCCTTCAACCTGATGCCCGAGCTGACGGTGGCGGCCAACGTGGAGGTGCCGCTGCGCTACCGGCGCATGCCGGCCGCCGAGCGCCGCAGGCGCGTCGCCGACAGCCTGGCGCGCGTGGGCCTGTCGGCGCGGGCGAAGCACTATCCCTCGGAACTGTCCGGCGGCCAGCAGCAGCGCGTGGCCATCGCCCGTGCACTGGCCGGTTCCCCACGCCTGCTGCTGGCCGACGAGCCCACCGGCAACCTCGACAGCCAGATGGCGCGCGGGGTGATGGAGCTGCTGGAGGAGCTGCATCGCGAGGGCGCCACCATCGTGATGGTGACGCACGACCCGGAGCTGGCGGCGCGGGCGCAGCGCGAGGTGCACATCGTCGACGGGCGCGTGGTGGAACTGGTGGAACCGCATCGCATGGGCGGAACGCCCCGGGGAGGGACTGCGCTGCAGTCCGTATGACCGCCTACTACCTTGAGCTCGCGCTGCAGAACCTGCGCCGCAACCCCTGGCTGACGGCGCTGGTGGTGCTGACCGTCGGCGTGGGCATCGGCTCGTCGGTCTCGGTGTACTCGGTGCTGCATGCGATGTCGCGCGACCCCGCGCCGGAGAGGTCCTCGCGCCTGCATGCTCCCCGCATCGACAGCTATGGCGCGGACACATGGGCCCTGACCGGGTGGGCCGAGACGGGATACCGGCCGCCATTGCCGGACATGCTCGCCTGGCGCGACATGATGGCGCTGCGCACGCTGAACCGCAGCACGCCCCAGACGGCGATGCTGCACCTGGCGATGTCCGTGGCCGATGCGCGTGGCGAGAACGTGTTGCCCAAAGTGGGTGTCCTCGGCGTGGATGCGGACTTCTTCGACATGTTCGGCCTGTCGTTCGCCTCGAACGGTCCCTGGTCGCGCAAGGATGAAGAGGCACGGGCACGCGTGGCGGTGATCAGCGCACGGCTGGCCCGCAGGTACCGCGGCGAGGACGGCGAGGTGAAGGAGATCGCGCTCGGGGGCACGAGCTTCCGCGTGGCCGGCATCGTCGAGGACTGGAATCCCCGGCCGAGGTTCTACCTGCCCCGGCCTGCCAACACCGCCACGCAGCTGATCGCATTCGATGCGCGGCACGAAGTCTTCATTCCCATGGAGACCTACCTGGACATCTACCGTGCATTGCCGGACGTGGTCGATGCACCCAACCCACCGCCTTCGCTGTTCGTGGAATGCCCGCCGCACCTGATGTCGGTTTCGCGTGCCGGGTGGTTCCGCGCCGAATGTCCCTGGACGCAGCTGTGGGTGGATCTTCCTACGCCGGACGCGCGCGCGGAATACACGGCGATGCTGCGGGCCTATGCCGAGGAGCAGTGGCGGACGGGCCGGTTCAACCGGGAACCGGCAACGGCGCTGGAGTCCGTTCGTGACCGGATCGGCAGGAACTGGTTCGTGCCCCAGGAGTACCGCCTGGCCCCGCTGGTCGCGTTCGGCTTCCTGATGGTCTGCCTGATCAATGCCACCGGCCTCATGCTGGCGCGGTTCAACCGCCGGTACCGGGAACTGGCGCTGCGCCGCGCGCTCGGCGCGTCGCGCCGCTCGCTGATGGCCCAGTGCCTGGTCGAGGCGACGCTGATAGGCGTGGCGGGGGCGGCACTCGGCCTGCTGCTGCTGGCCGCCGGCATTTCCTTCAATCGCGCGATGCTGCCCGTGCAGCTCGCGGATTTCGCCCGCGTCGACGCCAGACTCATCGCGGCCACGGTGCTGCTGGCCGTGGCCGGCACCTTGCTGGCGGGCTGGTTCCCCGCCTGGCGCGCTTCGCGCGCCCCCGCGTACCGGGCGTCGGTGGTGCTGCCACGCCGCTGGCCCGGCAACCTGCTGGTCGCGGCCCAGGTGGTGCTGACGCTGGCCATCGCGGCCAATGCGCTGCACGCGGCATGGCAGCGCAGCGAGGCCATGCGCGGTTCGCCCGGCGTGGACGGCCGCGACCTGTTCATCCTCCTGAGCCAGTGGTCGTTCGAGCCGGACGACCTGCGCTCCCGCCGGGAGCGCGACCTCGCGGCGCTTCGCGAGCTGCCGGGGGTGGTGGCGGTCTCCCAGTCCCTCGGCCCGCCGGGAGGTGGCGTGAGCGTCGGCCCGTTTCCCGTCTACCTGGAGTCCCCGCATATCACCAGCAATCCGGCCACCGATGCGGTGGTCTTCATGGTCGATCACGCCGCCCTGGGGACCTTCCGCATGGAACTGGGAGAGGGGCGGTGGTTCCGTGAGTCCGAGATTGGCTCCGATGGCAGCCCGGCGCTGCCCGTGGTCGTGTCGCGCGCGCTGGCGGCATCGATCTATCCCGGCCGCAATCCGCTGCAGCAGCGGCTCTTCCTGTCGCCCGGCCGTCCCTTCATCATCGTGGGCGTGATCGAAGGTCTCCAGGGGCCGGTGGCGCCGGGGAACGACCGCGTCATCTTCACGCCCCAGCAGGTATCCGGCTTCTTCGAGGGCGGCTTCACCTCCTACGTGGTGAGGACGCTTCCGGGCCAGCGCGACGCGGTGATGCGCCTTGCCGAGCGACGCCTGGTCGAGATCGATCCCACCCGTGCGCTCCCGCGCGGCCAGGCACCACCGGGCGACGGCCAGGGTGCGATCTCCTATGAAGAGATGCGCGCCGAGGCACTGGTCCCCTTCCGCAAGCTGGCGATGTCGCTGGTGCTCACCTGCGCGCTGCTGCTGCTGGCCATGGCACTGGGCATCGTGGGCCTGACCAGCTACTGGGCGGCGCAGGAGCGGCAGCAGCTCGGCGTGCGCCGCGCCCTGGGCGCCACCCGCGGCGACATCCTCGGCCGCCTGCTGGCGGGCAACCTGGCCACGGTGGCCGGCGCCGCCGTCGTCGGCAGCGGCGCGGCGGTGGCCGTCGGCGTGTGGCTGGCGCGCTGGTTCGCGATCTCGCCCGTCCCGCCGCTGCTCATTGCCGTGGGTGCGCTGCTCGTCATCCTCATCAGTCAGGTGGCCGCGTTCTGGCCGGCGCTGCGCGCGGCAAGGAGGCCGCCCGCGCTGGTGGCGCGGGAGACATGAGTTACCCTCTTCCCGACTAACGGAGCCTGCCAGGTCACATGCGTACCGTTCTCGTCATGGATGACAGCCCGGCGGTGATCGAGGCACTCTCGGTGCTGTTCTCGCTGCGCGACATCCGCACGCTCGCCGCCCACTCGCCCGATGAAGGCGTGGCGATGCTCGAGCGCCACGACGTCGACCTGGTGATCTCGGACATGAACTTCACCGCCGACACCACCTCGGGCGAGGAAGGCGTCGCGCTGTTCAAGCGCATCCGCGCCAGCCATTCCGACCTGCCCATCATCCTGCTGACCGGCTGGGCAAACCTCGAAACGGCGGTGCAGCTGGTGAAGGCGGGCGCCGCCGACTACATGGCCAAGCCCTGGGACGATGACCGGCTGCTGGCCACGGTGGAGAACCTGCTGGAGCTCTCCGAGGCCAACCGCGAACGCAACCGCGTGCGGCGCGAGCGCGCGCGCCGCCAGAGTGACCTTCGCCAGCGCTATGACCTGCAGGGCGTGGTGTTCGCTTCCGACGCCATGGAGCGCGCAGTGGAGATGGCCTGTCGCGTGGCGCGCGCCAACGTGCCGGTGCTGATCACCGGTCCCAATGGCGCGGGCAAGGAACGCATCGCGCAGATCGTGCACGCCAACTCCGCGGTGAAGGACGGCCCCTTCGTGGCGATCAACTGCGGCGCGGTGCCGGCAGAGCTGATCGAGGCTGAACTGTTCGGCGCCGAGGCGGGCGCCTACACCAGCGCCAGCAGGTCGCGCGAGGGGCGGTTCGAGCTGGCCGACAACGGCACGCTGTTCCTGGACGAGATCGGCAACCTGCCGCTGGCCGGGCAGGTGAAGCTGCTGCGCGTGCTGGAGACCGGGCAGTACCAGCGGCTGGGGTCGAGCCGCTCGCGTACCGCGCACGTGCGCGTGGTCAGCGCCACCAATGCCGACCTGCCGCAGATGATCCGCGAGGGTACCTTCCGCGAGGACCTGTACTACCGCCTGAACCTGATCGAGATCCGCCTGCCGCCACTGGCCGAGCGCCGCGACGACATCCCGGTCCTGGCGACACACTTCCTCGGTGGCAGCCACCAGCTCGGCGACGATGCCATGGCGGCGCTGATGCAGCACGGCTGGCCGGGCAATGTGCGCGAGCTGCGCAACTGCATCGAGCGGGCCCGCCTGCTGGCGCCCTCCGGCACCATCCGCGCCGAAGACCTGGACCTGCCGCCGCCATCGCGCCTGAACGGGCACGGGGAGGAGCCCGACCGTGATGCCATCGAGGCGGCGCTGCAGGGTGCCGGCGGAAACGTCAGCCGCGCGGCGCAGGCGCTGGGCCTGTCGCGGCAGGCCCTCTACAGGCGCATGGAGCGCCTGGGCCTGAAGGCCTGACGGACATGCACGCGAGTCTCGAGGGCAAGCTCGCCCTGCTGCTGGCCCTGGCCGCGGCGGCGGGCGCGGCCTCCTGCGCCTGGGTGGCGCGCTGGCTCGGCACGCCGCCGCTGGACCTGCCGCCGGCGCTGGCCTTCGTGATCGCGCTGCTGCCCCCACTGGCGCTGGCCGCGTGGCTGGCCCGCCTCGCCGTCACGCCGGTGCGCCGGCTGCTGCGTGCGCTCACGGGCGCCGTGGCCAGTTACCGCGACGGTGATTTCAGCCTGTCGCTGGCGGTGGACCGCAACGACGAACTCGGCCGGCTGATGGAAATCCACAACGAGCTGGGCCATGCGCTGCGCGAACAGCGCCACCAGCTGGTGCAGCGCGAGATGATGCTGGACTCGATCGCGCAGAATTCTCCCGTGGCGCTGCTGCTGGTGGACGCGCACCGCCGCATCGTGTTCTCGAACCTCGCGGCACGTCACCTGCTGTCCGGCGGCGCGAGCCTGCAGGGCCACGACATCGACGAGGTGCTGGCGATGAACCCGCCGGCGCTGCGCGAGGCGGTGGCGGCGAAGCAGGACATGCTGTTCACCGAGCCCACCGGGAACGAGGCGGAATCCACCCACCTCTCCTCCCCCCCCCGCCTCTCCCACGCCCCC
>QGUX01000363.1 GCA_003242275.1 Pseudomonadota bacterium
ATCCTGATGGAAAAGGGCTTCGACGCCTACGTGCTCAAGGGCGGCATCGGCTCGATGGAGCGCGGCCTGCGCCGCGCCGCGCCGGCCTGAAGCCGGCACCCTGGCCTACATCGTGTGCGTGGGTTTCTCGCCGCCGATCGCCGCGGCGAGGTAGTTCTCGATCTTCTTCTGCGTCTGCCCGCGGTCCTGCTCGCTGAACTGCACGCCGATGCCGGCCGTGCGCTTGCCCTGCGCGCCCTTGGGCGTCACCCAGATCACCCGCCCGGCCACCGGCAGCTTCTCCTCCTCGCCCATCAGGTTCAGCAGCATGAACACGTCGTCGCCGAGCCGGTAGCTGCTGTTGGTGGGGATGAACAGCCCGCCGTTCTTCACGAACGGCATGTAGGCCATGTACAGCGCGCTCTTGTCCTTGATGGTCAGGGTGAGCAGGCCGGGCTTGTTGTGGGTGCCCGTGCGGGAAGTGTCTTTAAGCGCCATCCGAATCCAATCCTCCAGTCCTACGCGCCCTGCAGCCTCCAGAGCTGACGTTCCACCGCCAGGGGCCGGTTGAGGGCGGCCTCGGCGAGCTGGCGGCGCAGCTCCCCCAGCTCGGCCAGCAGGCGCAGCGCAGAGGCCATATTTATGTCACGGCCGGCGCCCGGCAACCGGGACCCGGCCCGCATTGTCAGGATGCGATCTGTGAGGCAGTTCTCAAGGCCCGCCAGTCGCAGTGGCAGGTCCTCCCCGGCCCAGCCATGGGCCACGCGGATGACGTCCAGGCGCCCCTGGGCGGCCCCCTCGAGCACCCGCTCGATGTCCTCGCGGATGGCCAGGATGCGGCCCACGTCGGCCTCCAGGGCCGCCAGGGGAGCCACGCCCAGCACGTCCAGCACCCGCGGCCAGTCATTGCGGTGCTGGGGGCGCTCGGTGGCCAGCCACTCCAGCACGGCGGCACGGTCCGGTGCCGGCACCGTGAGCTTCTGGCAGCGGCTGCGGATGGTAGCCGGCAGCTGGCTGGGCATGCTGGTCAGGAGCAGAAGGTGCGCGTCCGGCCGCGGCTCCTCCAGCGTCTTCAGCAGTGCGTTGGCGGCATTGCGGTTCATGGCGTCGGCCGGCTGGATCACCAGCACCGTGCCGCGGCCCTCGTAGCTCGACAGTGCGAGCTGCTGGCCGATCTCGCGCGCCTGTGTGACGCTGATCTGGCCGAGCCTGGACTTCTCGGTGTCGGGCTCGACGATGATGAAGTCCGGATGCTCCCCCTGCTCCACGCGGCGGCAGTGGCTGCACTGGCCGCAGGGGGGCCTGTCGCCGCTGCAGAAGCGCAGCTGCGCGAACAGCACCGCGAGCTGTCGCGCGCCGGTGCCGGGCGCCTCATGGACCAGCAGCGCCGGCGGCAGGCGTCCGGCCTCGCGCGCGCCGGAGAGCTGCGCGGCGGCGGCCCTGAGCCAGGGATGGAGCTTCACAGCCCCTCCAGCGCCGCCAGCGCCTGCGCCAGCACCGCCCCGGGCGTGGCGGTGGCGTCCAGCACGCGGAAGCGGTGCGGCTCGGCCGCGGCAAGTTCCAGGTAGCGCGCCCGCACGCGGGCGAAGAAGGCCACGCGCTCGTCCTCGAAGCGATCGCCCTGCTCGCCGCGCTGGCGCGCGCGCGCCAGCCCCAGCTCGGGCGGCAGGTCGAGCAGCAGCGTGCGGTCGGGCGCCAGCCCCGGGTGCGCGATGTCGACGAGCTGCTCGATGTGGGCGGCGTTCATGCCGCGGCCGGCGCCCTGGTAGGCGCGGCTGGCATCGCTGAAGCGGTCGCACAGCACCCACTCCCCGCGCGCCAGCGCCGGCCGGATGCACCCTTCCACGTGCGCGGCGCGCGCCGCGAACATCAGCAGCAGCTCGGTGGCCGGCGGCATGGCCTCCCCGCGGCGCGCCAGCGCGATGGCGCGGATCTCCTCGGCCAGGGGCGTGCCGCCCGGTTCGCGCGTGGCGCACACCACCCGGCCGCGATCGGCCAGGGCGGCGGCCAGCGCGCGCTGCAGGCTGGACTTGCCCGCGCCCTCGATGCCCTCGAGCGTGATGAAGCGGCCCCGGCTCATGGCGGCGGCGCGGCCGGCCTCGGAGCGGCCTCCGCCGCGGCCGCCGCCGCCGCCGGCCCCTCCCGGCG
>QGUX01000364.1 GCA_003242275.1 Pseudomonadota bacterium
GCTGCTGGGCAACTACAACGGCACGCCGGCCGCGCCGGTGTCCATCCTGCAGGGGATTCGCGAGGCGGTGCCGCAGGCCGAGGTGGTGTACGAGCGTGGCGCAGAACTGGTGGAGGGACTGGAGGAGCGGCCGATCCCGGGCGCGCCCGGGCCCGCGGGGCCGCTGCCTCCGGCCTCGGCCGAGGCCGCGCTGGCCGCCGCGCGCCGCGCCGACGTGGTGATCTTCGTCGGCGGTCTGACCAGCCAGATCGAGGGCGAGGAGATGCGCGTGGAGCTGCCGGGATTCGCCGGCGGTGATCGCACCGACCTCAGGCTCCCGGCCTCCCAGCAGCGCCTGCTCGAGGCACTGCATGCCACCGGCAGGCCGGTGGTGCTGGTGCTCACCGCTGGCTCGGCGCTGGCCGTGGACTGGGCGCAGCAGAACCTGCCGGCCATCCTGTTCGCGTGGTACCCGGGCCAGCGCGGCGGCAGCGCGGTGGCGGACGTGCTGTTCGGCGATGCGGATCCCGGCGGGCGCCTGCCGGTGACCTTCTACAGGGCGGAGGAGAAGCTGCCCGCATTCGACGATTACCGCATGGAGGGACGCACGTACCGCTACTTCCACGGCTCGCCGCTGTATCCCTTCGGCCACGGACTCTCGTATGCACGCTTCGAGTGGTCGGACCTTGTGCTCGACCGCGGCCGCGTGGCGCGCGACGGCAGCCTCGAGGTACGACTGAAGCTGAGGAACGTGGGCCAGCGCGCCGGCGAGGAAGTGGTGCAGCTCTACCTCGCGCCCGCCGGCGCGCCACGGATGCGCGCGATCCGCGAGCTGCGCGGTTTCCAGAAGTTCGCGCTGGGACCGGGCGAGGAGCGCGAGGTGTCCTTCAGCATCCGGCCGGCGACCGACCTGCGCTACTACGATGAGCGGGCGAAATCCTATGCGGTGGCACCTGGCACCTACGAGGTGCAGGTGGGTGTTTCCAGCGCGGACCTGAAGCTGCGGCGGAGATTCGAGGTCACCGACTGACGTGCTGCGGGAGCACCGCGTTGAGGCCAGCGCGTCCCGCGGCATATGCTGGCCCATCTTGCGAGGCAACATCGTGACGTCCGGACTCCAATCCCCCGTGCCGTTTCAGGCGCATGTCGAACTTCTCCGTGTCTTTCTCGAGGGGCGCGACCGGATCACCGGAAGCATACAGTCCCTGCTGGAGGCGAAGCAGAAGCCCGCCGCCTGGCGCGAGGAAAAGGCCCTGCTGGCGCACCTGTTCGAAGAGGCCTTCTTCGCACCGGACATCGTCACCGCGGAACAGCAGGCGCTCAGGGGAGAACTGCAGCGGGCGCACTGGGCCCGCGGCTTCAGGCCGAAGGCGGCGGAAGGCCGCAACAACGACCTGCCGGACGCCGGCGAGATGATGGCGCGCGCCTTCCTCTACTGGCAGCAGACCCGCTGGCCGGGCAACGAGGTCCGCCGGCGCTACGCCCATGGGCTGTTCAACCTGTACCTGCTGCGTGCGCTGGAGCTGCTGTCGATGCGCATCTGGGACGAAGGCCCGGACGGCGCCGCGCCGAGGCTGGCCCTGGTGCAGCAGCTGCTCGATGAGCTCTGGCGCACCTCGCCCGCGGACCAGCCCGTGCTGGTGCGGGACGCGCGCTGGCTGATCCCGATCGCGCAGAGCCCCACCACCAGCGAGCTGCACGGCTACTTCGACGTCGCGGCGCAGCTTGCCACTTCGCTGACGGAGGAGGACCGGCTCGAGGTGCATCGCGCCACCATCGCGCTGGCCGGCGGGCACCTGCGCTCGCAGCTGCGCTACTACCACATGCAGGGCACGCCGCTGGATGACCGCGAGCTCGTGCTCACCTCGCGCCGGTCCAACGCGCTGGATTTCTCGCTGACCATCGAGGGGCTGGTGCCCCTGATGCAGGCCTACGAGGCGGCCTGCCGGGAAGGCGCGGGAGAACGCCGCCAGCGGCTGGCCAGCGCCATCCTGCAGGGCATCTCGGCCGACCCGGAGCTGTTCGTGAACCGGCTGGACCTGCTGGGGCCGTACACCATGATCGAGCCGATGTTCATCAGCGGGGACGGACCGGTGGAGCTGACGCCACGGGGACAGCGGCAGGTCCGGCTGC
>QGUX01000365.1 GCA_003242275.1 Pseudomonadota bacterium
CGGGGGCAGGGGACCCAGGTGGTGGGCCTGGGCATCGACGAGGGTGGGCCGGCTCTGCAGCGCCACCTGGGGGGGCTGGTACGGCTGCGCCGCGAGCGCATCGCGGCCAGCGGCGCGCGCCTTGCCCGCCAGCGGCACTTCGCCGGCCGCGACCCGGCCGAAGAGGTGCTGGCCGCGCCGCACCAGGTGCCCACGCGCACGCACCTCGCGCGCGCGCTGGTGGCCGCCGGCGACGCGAACAGCACCCAGCAGGCCTTCGACCGCTGGCTGGGCCGCGGCACGCCGGGCCACGTGCCCCAGGAGTGGCCGGCGCTCGAGGCCGCCATCGCCGCCATCCGTGGCGCCGGCGGCCACGCAGTGCTGGCCCACCCGCATCGCTACCGCCTCTCCTCGGGCGCCCTGCGCAACCTGTGCGCCGAATTCCGCGACGCGGGAGGCGTGGCGATGGAAGTCAGCCTGCCCGCCCTGTCGCCGGATGACGCCAACCGGCTCGCGCGGCTGGCGCGCGCGTACGGCCTGCTGGGTTCGGCGGCCTCGGATTTCCACGAGCCGGGCCTGCCGTGGCGCCCGCTGGGCCGCTTCGCTAAGCTACCGGAAGGGATCGAGCCGCTGTTGCCGCGGCTCCTGGGCCACTGAGGTCATGTCGCAAGACGGCGAAGACAGCACCGACAACGTCGACCGCGAACTGTTCCGCAACATCGAGAAACTGCGGCAGCTTCGCATCGAACACCGCGACCTCGACCAGGTGATCGCGCGGCTGCAGATGGACATCCACGTGGATGAGGTGCAGATGCGCCGCCTGAAGAAGCGCAAGCTGCTGCTGAAGGACCAGATCGCGCGCCTGGAGAGCATGTCGATCCCCGATCTCAATGCCTGAATCGCTGCAGAACTGGATCGACGGACTTCCCGTCCCGGCGTTCCTCACGCAACTGCTGATCGTGCTCGCGGCCCTGGGCGTGGGCTTCTTCCTCGCCCGGCTGCTGCGCCGCTGGTTCACGATCACCAGGATGGCCTCGCGCCGGCCGCTGTCGGCGCGGCTGGCCGAGTGGGTGCTGGTGCTGGCACCGGCGCTGTTCGCGGCCGCGCTGGTGGGCTGGCTGGGTGCCATCGAGGCGAAGCTGGATGGCATCGAGATCATTTCCGGGTTCTCGGCGTGGGCGCTGATCAGGGCCATCGTGGTGATCACGCTGTTCCTGGTGGGCGCGAGCCTGTTCTCGCGGCTGGTGGAATCGCGCGTGATGCAGCTGGAGGACCTGGGGCTCTCCACCCGCATCGGCATCAGCAAGTTCACCTACTTCTTCGTGCTGGGCCTGGGCGTGATGCTGGGCATCAACGCCGCCGGCATCAACCTGACCACCCTGACGGTGCTCACCGGCGCCATGGGCCTGGCCCAGGGTTCGGCCTGCAGGCCATCGCGGCCAATTTCGTCAGCGGCTTCGTGCTGCTGATGGACAAGTCCATCAAGCCCGGCGACGTGATCAGCTTCACCGGCATGAGCGGCACCAGCACCGAGAACTTCGGCTGGGTGGAGGAACTCAAGGGCCGCTACGTGGTGGTGCGCGACCGCGACGGCGTGGCCACGCTGGTGCCCAACCAGAACCTGATCACCAACCAGGTGATCAACTGGAGCTACAGCCACCCGCACGTGCGGCTGAAGCTGCCGGTGCGCATCAGCTACAAGGACGATCCCGAGCTGGCGCTGCAGCTGCTGGAGAGCGTGGCCTTCTGCAACCCGCGCGTGTTGCCCGAGCCGCGGCCGGCGGCCCGCCTGATGGCCTTCGGCGAGTCCGGCATCGAGCTGGAACTGCGCTTCTGGATCGCCGATCCGCAGCAGGGCGTGAACAACGTGCGCTCGGACGTGAACCGTGCCATCTGGAAGGTGTTCAAGGAGCACGGCATCACCATCCCGGTGGCGCAGCGTGACGTGCGCATGGTGACGGTGCGCGGCGGCGACGCGTAACGCCTCGCTTCGGTGGGACCGATGGCGGGCGGCAATGCGACGCTGCGCCTGGCCATCGTCAATACGGCGGGCAGCGGGCTGGTCGAGCTGCCCGCGGGGGGGCACCACTCCGCCTCCCCGACCGGGGCGCCGACCGGCGGCCCGCGGGT
>QGUX01000168.1 GCA_003242275.1 Pseudomonadota bacterium
CACCCGTTCTCCGGGGTCGGAATCTGTGCACCCGGGGCGGGCGAGCAGCCGTGCCCTGCCGAGCGGGCTCACGGGGCGTGCGAATTCCGCGGGGGTTTCCGTCCAGAGCACGGTACGGCGGGCCTGGCGCAGGTCGTGCACGAGGCAGGCCAGCAGCTGCATGACCGACGTGTCGATGCGCTGCACGGCACCGGCGTCGATCTCCACCGGCCCCGGCGCGTCCAGTCCCACCAGCAGCAGGTTCCTGACTTCGGCGGCCTCGTTCAGCGTGCAACTGGCCGGCAGCACCACGCGCGTGGCCTCGCCGGTCCGCGCAATTTCATCGATCATGTTCCCGTCCCTCCCGTTTCCACCACCCGGCAGACGCCCGGGTGGGAATGTTTCGTCTCGTCCATGGCCGCGGCCAGCGCGAGCACGCGCGTGGCAATGCGCGCCAGGGGCAACACCTCGTCGACCGCGCCGCATTCCACGGCCGCGCGCGGCATGCCCCACACCACGCTGCTGTCCTCGTCCTGCGCCAGCGTCGGGCTGCCGGCCTCGTGCATCTCCTTCAGCCCCTGCGCGCCGTCCCGGCCCATGCCGGTGAGGATCACGCCGATGGCATTGGGCCCCGCATTGCGGGCCACGGACCGGAACAGCACGTCGACCGATGGCCGGTGCCGGTTGACCGGACTGCCGCCATCCAGCCGGCAGTGGTAGCGGGCGCCGCTGCGCGTGACCGTCAGGTGCTGGTCGCCCGGCGCGATGTACACATGGCCCGGCAGGATCTGCTGGCCGTCCTGCGCCTCGCACACCTGCATGCGGCAGAGCCCGTTGACGCGATGGGCGAATGCCGCGCTGAACGCCCGCGGGATGTGCTGCGTGACCACCACGCCGGGGGTGTCGGCAGGCAGTTCCTGCAACACCGCGCGGATGGCCTCGGTGCCGCCGGTGGAGGCGCCGATGGCGATGATCTTCTCGGTGGTGCGGAAGCGCCGGTGGCATTGCAGCGCCACCGGTGCCGGCGCCGCCGGCCCTTCCGCAACGCCCGGCTCCTGCCACGGCCGCACGCGCGCCCGCGCCGCCATCCGGATCTTCGCCAGCAGCTCCTCGCGGTAGGCGGCGAGCCCGGCCGCGATGTCCATCGTCGGCTTGGGCAGGTAATCCACGGCGCCGATGGACAGGGCCTCCAGTGTCACCTCGGCGCCATGCTCCGCCAGCGAGGAGATCATCACCACCGGCATGGGCCTCAGGCGCATCAGCCTGCGCAGGAAGGTCAGCCCGTCCATGCGCGGCATCTCGATGTCCAGCGTCAGCACGTCCGGTGCCAGCGACTTGATGCGCTCGCGGGCCGCGTAGGCGTCGCCGGCCGCACCGACCACCTCGATCCCCGGGTCGCTGGACAGCAGGTCGGTGAGCACGCGGCGCACCAGCGCCGAGTCGTCCACCACCAGCACCCGCACCGCGCGCGTGGAGGAAGTCCCGCAGGCGGGGACCGGGCCGCTCATGTGCTGCCCCGCCGGTACACGGTCCTGTCCTTGTCGAAGCAGGTCAGCACGTTGCGGCAGAAGATCATGTCGAACGCCGCCGCGCGCCCGCGGACCTGCATGCGTGTGGTGGAGATGCGCATGGCTCAGGACGCCTCCGGCTGCCCGGTGGTCGGCTTTCAGAACTCGTGCCAGTCTTCCTCGGCGCCCGCCGCCTTCTGCAGCGGAGCAGGACGGGGTGCCGCCGTCCGCGCGCCAGGCCCGGCCCTCTTCGAGGACCAGGGACGGTCGGCGCCCCGCCGTTCGACCAGCACCGGCTGCGCAGCCGGCGGCTCCCCGGCAGCCGTCCCAGCCGCCGCGCCTTCCCCCGCCAGCCTGTATCGCGCCATCAGACTGGAGAGCGCGCCGGCCTGCTCGGCCATGGACTGGCTGGCGGCCGAGGCCTCTTCCACCAGCGCCGCGTTCTGCTGCGTGAGCTCGTCGAGCTGCATCACCGCCTTGTTCACCTGCTCAATGCCGGCCGACTGCTCCTGGCTGGCAGCCGCGATCTCGGCCACGATGTCGGTGACCTTTTTCACCGCCGCCACGATCTCCTCGAGCGTGGTGCCCGACTGGCTGACCAGTGTGGAGCCCTCCTCCACCTTGCGCACGCTGTCCTGGATGAGGCCCTTGATCTCCTTGGCGGCCCGCGCCGAGCGGCCGGCGAGGTTGCGCACCTCGGAGGCCACCACGGCGAAACCGCGGCCCTGTTCGCCGGCGCGCGCCGCCTCCACCGCGGCATTGAGCGCAAGCAGGTTGGTCTGGAAGGCGATCTCGTCGATCACGCCGATGATGTCGGCGATCTTCTTCGAGGCCTCGTTGATCTGGGCCATCGCCGAGATGGCCGCGGATACGACCGTGCCGCCCTTCTCCGCCTGGTCGCGGGCCGCCATGGCGAGCTGGTTGGCCTGGCCGGCGTTGTCGGCGTTCTGCTTCACCGTGCTGGTCATCTGCTCCATCGAGGAGGCGGTCTCCTCCAGCGAGGAGGCCTGCTCCTCGGTGCGCTGCGACAGGTTGATGTTGCCCTGGCTGATCTCGTCCGCGCCGCGCGCGACCTCGCCGGCCGCCTCCTTCACGCGGGTGATGAAATCGGTCATCACGTCCAGCAGGCCGTTGATGCCCCTGCACAGGCCTTCCAGCGGCCCGGACTTGTCGTCCAGCACGATGCGCCCGGTGAGGTCGCCCGCGGCCGCGGCCGTGGCCAGACGGCCGGCTTCCTGCACCGTCTTCTCCATCTGCTCGGCGAAGCGCACTTCGGCAGTGACGTCGGTGGCGTACTTGACCACCTTGAAGGGTTTGCCGTTGCCGTCGAGGATGGGGTTGTAGGAGGCCTGGATCCAAAGCTCGCGGCCGTCCCTGCCGCGGCGCAGGTAGCGGCCGGTGTCGAACTCGCCGCGCCCGAGCTTCTCCCAGAAGGCGCGGTACTCGGCGCTCTGCCGGTACCCGGAGTCGACGAACATCGAATGATGCTGGCCGCGCAGCTCCTCGAGGGAGTAGCCGAATGTGCGGCAGAAGTTCTCGTTGGCCGAGAGGATCCTGCCCTTGAGGTCGAACTCGATGATGGCCTGCGAGCGGTGCAGCGCCTTGAGCATGCCGGCGTTCAGCCGCGCCTCGGTGACATTGGCCCATTCCAGCGTGTTGCCGATGTAGCGGCCCTGGGCGTCGTACACCGGGCCGACGTTCAGCGCGAACTTCAGGTCGCCGATGCTGATGTCGGTGCGGTAGGGAAGCCGCTCGGGAGTGGACAGCAGCCGGCGCTGGTGCTCCGGGTTGCGGTGGAAGCGGTCGATGCAGGAGCCGACGATGGTGTCCGGGTCGAAGTCCGGCCAGACCGAGCGGAAGACCTCGACGTTGTCCTTCATGAGCTGGCGCGTGGACTCGTTGACGTGGGTCACCCTCATGTCGCGGTCGACCATCATCATCGCCACCGAGGAGCTCTCGAAGGCCGCGCTCTTGAACACGGCGGTGCGGATGCGCTCCTCCTGGGCCGTCACGTCGGTGGCGAACTTGATGATCTTCACGATCCGGCCGCGGGCATCGGGCACGGGAACGTAACGGGCCTCGATCCACACCGTCCTGCCGTCGCGGGCCACGCGGCGGAACCTGCCCGTGGCCACTTCGCCGCGGGCCAGCGCCTCCCTGAAGCGCCGGTACTCCTCGCCCTGGCGCTCGTCCGCGTCGACGAACTTGCCATGGTCCTGCCCGCGGATCTCCTCCAGCGCGTAGCCGAAGGTCCCGAGGAAGTCCGCGTTCGCGTCCAGCACCTTCCCGTCAGGGGCGAGTTCGACGACGGCCTGCGACCTGCCGAAGGATTCGGCGATCGCCTCCAGCTCGGGACGCGAACGGGAATTCTTCGCGGGGCGACGCGAAACCTGCGGGGTCTTTTTCCTGGCAACCATGTCAAGGCTCTCCCTGTCTCGTTGGCGGCCGGCCCTCGCCAGCCTGTGGTTCTTCCGGTCCGGCAAGTTCATGCGGCATCGGCGGCGGCACCGAGCTCGCGCGCCGCCAGCTCCCCGACATCCAGCAGCACGGCCATCCGCTCGTCGATGCTGACCAGCCCGTGGATGCATTCCGCGTCCACCTGGCCGGCCAGCGCGGGCGCGGGCCGCAGCGCGTCCGGGGCGATCTCGCACACGTCCGAGACGCCGTCGACCACCAGTCCGCATTCCTTCGGGCCGCCGGCCATGTCGAACGAGATCACGATGACCACGGTCAGCGGCGTGAATTCCGCGCGCGGCAGTCCGAAGCGCACGCGCAGGTCGATGACGGGCACGATGGTGCCGCGCAGGTTCACCACCCCCAGCACGTGCGGCCTTGCCTGCGGGATGCGGGTCACCGGCGACCAGCCCCGGATCTCCTTGACCCGCAGGATGTCCACGCCGAAGTCCTCTTCCCCGAGCCGGAAGGTCAGCACCTGCCGGCCTGCTTGCTGTTCCGGCCTGCGTTCCGCTGCGTCCGTCATGTCGCTTTCCTTGCTGTTCACCGGTGCGGGATCAGGCGGCGCGCCGCGTCGAAGGGCGCGTCGCCGCCATGCGGATCAATGCCGGGATGTCGAGGATCAGGGACACGGCCCCGTCGCCGAGGATGGTCGCCCCGCCCACGCCCTCGATGGCCCCGTAGTGGGTTTCCATCGACTTGATGACCACCTGCTGCTGCGCCAGCAGTGCGTCGACGAACAGCCCCACCCTGCGCCCCTCGCCCTCGACCACCATGATCAGGCCGTCATGCAGGTCCACCGACCCCGGCTCCACGCCGAACACTTCGTGCAGCCGGAGGATGGGCAGGTACTCGCCGCGGAAGCGCAGCACGTCGCACTCTCCGGCCACGCTGTTGCTCTGGCCCGGCCGCAGCTGCAGCGACTCGACGATGGCCACCAGGGGAACCACGTAGATCTCCCCGCCCACCGACACGAGCTGGCCGTCGACGATGGCCAGCGTCAGCGGAAGCTTGATGGTGAAGCGGGTGCCGCGGCCCGGCTGGCTGGCGAGCTCGATGGATCCACCCAGCTCCTTGATGTTCCTGCGCACCACGTCCATGCCCACGCCGCGACCCGAAAGGTCGGTGGTCTGTTCCGCGGTCGAGAAGCCGGGCAGGAAGATCAGCTCGTGCACCTGGGCATCGGTGAGCGAGGCTTCCTCGTCCACCAGCCCGCGACTGCGCGCCTTGGCGAGCAGCCGGTCGCGGGCGAGGCCGCGGCCGTCGTCGCCGACCTCCAGCACGATGGCGCCGCCCTTGTGGTAGGCATTGAGATGGATCACGCCCTCCTCGGGCTTGCCTGCGGCCGCCCGCTCGGCGGGACTCTCGATGCCGTGGTCGATGCAGTTCCTGACCAGGTGGACCAGCGGGTCGCCGATCTTCTCCAGGATGGTCTTGTCCAGCTCGGTCTGGTCGCCGGTCACCACCAGCTGGATGCGCTTGCCCAGGCGCTGGGAGAGGTCGCGCACCAGCCGCGGGAATCGGCTGAACACGAAGCTGACCGGCAGCATGCGCACGCGCATCACGTCTTCCTGCAGCGCACGGATGTAGGTGCCCAGCTGCGCCAGCCCGCTGGCCAGGGCCTCGCCTTCCTGGCCATCGATGCGCTCGGCGAGCTGGCTCAGCATGGACTGTGCGATCACGATCTCGCCCACGGTGTTGAGCAGGCCGTCGATCTTCTCGATGCTGACGCGGATGGAGCCGCTGTCGGCGCCGCCCGGGGACCTTGCCGACTCGCAGGCACGGGCGGGTAGCGCTGCCTGCGCGGGCATGCCGGCCGGCGGGGCTGGCGCCGGACCGGGGAGCGCGGCTCCTTCCGCACCGCCGGCAGGATCGGCCTGGCGCTCGATCTTCAGCACGCAGTCGCCTTCCGCCCATTCGAAGATCAGTTCGATGGCCTCCACCGGCGCCGCGGTGGTCAGGTACAGGTCCCAAGCCAGCACGCAGACTTCGGCATCTGCCTGCACCAGCGGCGGCAGCGCGGAGGCATCCACCACCACCGCCAGGTCGCCGAGCACCGCCAGCTCGGAGAACATCCGCAGCGGATCATTGCCGCGGACCAGCAGCGTCGGCCGGGACTCGAAACGGAGGTGCCACCGCACGGGCTCGCCCGCCGCAACCGCGCGAGCCGGCCCGGACGGGTCAGGGTGGACCGGCGGCGATGCCGGCTGCGCACTGCCTTCGTCGACGAAGGCAGTGAGTCGTGCCAGCACGGACTGGACCGCTGCCGCGTCAGCAGGCACGCCGCTCCTGACGGTCCCGAGCATGGACCGCAGAACGTCCACCGAACGCAGCATGCAGTCGGCCATGTCCGGCGTGACGGCAATGCGGCTGGATCGCAGCAGGTCCAGCAGGGTTTCCAGGACATGGGTGAAGGCGGTGATGTCGGTGAAGCCGAACATCCCCGCACCACCCTTGATGGAGTGCGCGCCCCGGAAGATGGTGTTGATGGCTTCGGCGTCCGGCACGCCGGGATCCAGTTCCAGCAGTGCCGCTTCCATGGCATCGAGGGAGTCCATGCTCTCCTCGAAGAACGCGGCCCGGAACTGGCTGACGTCCATCATGGTCGGCCGTCCCCGGAAATGGCTGCTTTGCCAGCGAACGGGACGGAGCGCCGTGCCCGCATGGGCGGGTACGTACGGGACGCACCACCCTTGCGAAGCGAAACGCTTCCTGTTTTCTTCCCGGTGGGAGTTTCAACCACTGTCCGCTGCCTCGTTCGCGGCGACTCTCGTCGCCTTCCACTTCCGAGGCAGGGTCAGGGCCTGGCATGACTTCCGGCTGCAGGCTGGGCAGCCGCGGCAGATGACCTGCGTCATCACGGCGATCCGCGTGGACCGCCCATACCGCTTACGTCAAAACCAGTGTAACAATGGAAACGATGGTCTCGATGAGACCTGCTTCCGCCAGGCCAGCGACATATGTCACAGATTCAGGAGGAGCATCCACCGGTCTCCGGCCTGGAACAGAAGGAATCCCATGTCCATGCCGATGCAGTGCGCATGCAGCCACTGATCCACGAACTGCTCGCCTCGATGGACGAGGCCATGATGATCATCGACCACGACGGACGCATCCGCGGATGGAGCCGGGGCGCCCACCACCTGCTCGGATACCGCGCGGTGGAGGTGCTCGGCAAGCCCGTCACCGTCCTCGCCCCGGCGTCCCGGCAGCGGGAGCTCGCCGCGGCACTCGCCGGCCTGCGGACCGGCGGCGACGGCGCGCAGCTTCATGTCCCGCTGGCCGACAGCGACGGGGAAGAACACCCCTTCGAGGTGCGCGCGCAGGCGATGCGGCATGAGGACGGGCAGCTGATCCTCGCGAGGCTGGCCGCGCAGAACGGGCGGGAACCGGATTTCGACCTGTCGGCCCAGCAGATGCGCGAGGTCTGGGCGCTGCTGGAGTCGGTGCCGGTGGTGTTCGCGCATATCGGGCGGGACCGGCGCGTCCGCTACGTGAACCGCTCGGCCATCCGCATGACGCCCCACCACAGGACCGACGTGATCGGCCGGCACCTGCGCGAGATCTTCGGCGACGGGATGTATGAGCATCTCAGGCCGCAGATCGACCTGGTGCTGTCGGGGCAGGAATGTTCCTCGGAGATCACGCTGCCGCATCGCGACGGGTCCGACCGCCACTTCCTGCGGCACCTGTACCCGGACGTGGCGCCCGACGGCAGCGTGCGCGGCTACTTCTCGGTGCTGGTCGACGTCACCGAGGCCAAGGTCACGCAGGAGTCGCTCTCTTTTACACACCTACGCCTGCCACGGACCACACTTGTGTGATTCTCGTTGGTCGCCGGAGCATTAAAAAAAAAACAACGCAATGACGA
>QGUX01000366.1 GCA_003242275.1 Pseudomonadota bacterium
CCAAACTCCTCCCCCCGCTTTTGCCCTACTTCCCGCTGGTGGTGGTGTTCTGCCAGCGCTATGTGAAGTCCTCGGGCATCGGCACGGTGGTGGCGCTGATGCTGCCGTACTCGGTGAGCTTCCTGGTGGGCTGGAGCCTGGTGCTGGTGGCATGGCTGCTGCTCGGGCTGCCGATGGGCGTCGGGGCCTGAAGCCTCAGAGCAGCTCGAGCACCTTCTCCGGCGGACGGCACAGCCGCACGCCCTTGGGCGTCACCACCACCGGGCGGTTGATCAGCACCGGGTGCTCCAGCATGGCATCGATGATCTGCTCATCGGTCAGCTCCGGGTCGGCGAGGCCGAGCTGCTCGTAGAGTTCCCCCTTGGCGCGCAGCAGGGACCGGGCGCCGGTGCCCATGCGCTCGATCAGCGAGCGCAGCGTGGCCCGGTCCGGGGGATTCTTCAGGTACTCGATCACGGTGGGTTCGATGCCCCGCTCGCGCAGCAGCGCCAGCGTGTTGCGCGAGTTGCTGCAGGCCGGATTGTGGTAGATGGTGACGTTGCTCATCGGTTCGCTCCTGTCGCGGGCAGGGGTGCGTGATACCAGCCTCCGGCCGGCCATGCCAGATTCCCGCTGGGCCCGCCGGCATGCGACATATGCCGTTGCCGGAAATCATGTTAATCATATGATCATTGTAAGGTCATTGACGGCGTATAGAATGTAAGTCCTTCCCGCAGGATCCCCGTACAGCCAGAATCCAAGGAGTCCCCGATGGCCCGTTATCCCGTCGACCGCCTCAACGTTCCTTCCGTGGTGAAGCATCAGGGGCTGGTGGACTGGGTGGCGCGGATCGCGGCGCTGGCGCAGCCGGACGAGGTGCAGTGGGCGGACGGCAGCCAGGCCGAGTACGACCGCCTGTGCGGCCAGATGGTGGCCTCGGGCACCCTGCGCCGCCTCAATCCCGCGAAGCGCCCGAATTCCTACCTGGCCTGGTCCGATCCCAGCGACGTGGCGCGCGTGGAGGACCGCACCTTCATCTGCAGCGCGAAGCGCAGCGATGCCGGCCCGACCAACAACTGGGTCTCGCCGGGCAAGATGCGCGCCACGTTGAAGCGCCTGTTCACCGGCTGCATGCGCGGCCGCACCATGTACGTGATCCCGTTCTCGATGGGACCCATCGGCAGCCCCATCGCCCACATCGGCGTGGAGATCACCGACAGTCCCTACGTGGTGGTCAGCATGCACGTGATGACGCGCGTGGGCACCGCGGTGCTGGAGCACCTGGGCGCCGACGGCCGCTTCGTGCCCTGCGTGCACTCGGTGGGCGCGCCGCTGGAGCCCGGGCAGCAGGACGTGCCGTGGCCGTGCAACCGCGAGGAGAAGTACATCGTGCACTTCCCCGAGACGCGCGAGATCTGGTCCTACGGCTCGGGCTACGGCGGCAATGCGCTGCTGGGCAAGAAGTGCTTCGCGCTGCGCATCGCCTCGAGCATGGCGCGCGAGGAGGGCTGGCTGGCCGAGCACATGCTGATCCTGGGCGCCGAGAGCCCCGAGGGCGAGCGCACCTACGTGGCGGCGGCCTTCCCGTCGGCCTGCGGCAAGACCAACTTCGCCATGCTGATCCCGCCGCCGGGCTTCGAGGGCTGGAAGGTGTTCACCGTGGGCGATGACATCGCCTGGATCAAGCCGGCGCCGGATGGAACCCTGCGCGCCATCAATCCCGAGGCGGGCTTCTTCGGCGTGGCGCCGGGCACCTCCGAGTCCACCAACGCCAATGCCATGGCCACGCTGCGCGAGAACGTGATCTTCACCAACGTGGCGCTGACCGATGATGGCGACGTGTGGTGGGAGGGCATGACCGAGGAGCCGCCGGCGCACCTGGTCGACTGGACCGGCCAGGACTGGACGCCGGAGATCGGCCGCCAGACCGGCCGCAAGGCCGCGCACCCGAACGCGCGCTTCACCGCGCCGGCGCGCCAGTGCCCGTCCATCGACCCGCGCTGGGAGGACCCGGAGGGCGTGCCCATCTCGGCCTTCATCTTCGGCGGCCGCCGCGCCAGCACCGTGCCGCTGGTGTACGAGGCCGCCAACTGGCGCGAGGGCGTGTACCTCGC
>QGUX01000169.1 GCA_003242275.1 Pseudomonadota bacterium
GCCGGCTACGTGGGCGAGGATGTCGAGAACATCATCCAGAAGCTGCTGCAGAAGTGCGACTACGACGTCGAGAAGGCGCAGACCGGCATCGTCTACATCGACGAGATCGACAAGATCAGCCGCAAGTCCGACAACCCGTCCATCACCCGTGACGTCTCGGGCGAGGGCGTGCAGCAGGCGCTGCTGAAGCTGATCGAGGGCACCATGGCCTCGGTGCCGCCGCAGGGCGGCCGCAAGCACCCGCAGCAGGAGTTCCTGCAGGTCGACACCTCCAACATCCTGTTCATCTGCGGTGGCGCCTTCGCGGGCCTGGACAAGATCATCCAGAACCGCACCCAGAAGGGCGGCATCGGCTTCACCTCCGACGTGCGCAGCATCACCGAGCGCCCGCACGGCACCGACGTGTTCCATGACGTGGAGCCCGAGGACCTGGTCAAGTACGGCCTGATCCCCGAGTTCGTCGGCCGCCTGCCGGTGGTCGCCACGCTCGAGGAGCTGGACGAGAAGGCGCTGGTGTCGATCCTGAAGGATCCGAAGAACGCGCTCACCAAGCAGTACCGCCGCCTGTTCGAGATGGACGGCGCCGAGCTGGAGTTCCGCGAGGACGGCCTGGTGGCCATCGCGCGCAAGGCCATGGAGCGCAAGACCGGCGCCCGCGGCCTGCGCACCATCCTCGAGGGCATCCTGCTCGACACCATGTACCAGCTGCCGGGCCTGAAGAACGTCAGCAAGGTGGTGGTGGACGAGAGCGTGGTGCTGGGGCACTCCCCGCCGTACATCGTCTACAAGACCGATTCGGACAAGGCCCCTGACGAGCCCCGGCGGGCCTCCGGGTTCGGTCGCTGACCCAGCCCGCGATGGCCGGCGCGTGGATGCGCTGGCACCTGTCCGTCGCCAGGCACGCGCCGCCCTGCGGCGCGTTGCTGCTGTTTCCCCTCGATGTGCCGGACGCCGAGCGCCACGCGCTGGCGGCACTGCTGTCGGAAGAGGAACGTGCCCGGGCGGCGCGCTTCGTGTTCCCGGAACTGGGCCATCGCTTCACGGTCGCCCATGGCCGCCTGCGGCAGGTGCTCGCGCCGCTGGTGGGCGTGGATCCGGCGCGCCTGGCGTTCCGCTCGGCCGAACATGGCAAGCCCGAACTGGCCGGGGACGCCGGCCGGTCGGGGGTGCAATTCAACCTTTCGCATTCCGGGGCCTGGGCGGTGATTGGCTGGGCAATGGGCCGTGCCATCGGCGTGGACATCGAGGTCTGGCGGCCCATGAGCGACGAGGAGGCGCTGGTCCGCCGTTACTTCTCGGCCGCCGAGAATGCCGCCTGGGAGGCCCTGCCCCCGGCGGAACGCAGCGCAGCGTTCTTCCGCTGCTGGACCCGCAAGGAGGCCTACATCAAGGCCGTGGGCCGCGGCCTGGGTCTGCCACTGGACAGCTTCGACGTCTCCCTGGATCCCGTGGACGTGCGCCTGCTGCGACCCTCGGCGCTTTGCGAAGACGGCCGTTGCTGGTCGCTGGCGGCGGCGGAGGGCCCGCCGCGCACGTCGATCGCCGTGGTGCTCGAATCCGACAGCCTTTTCCTCCTGCCGGACGTTCCGTGAGCGTCACCACGGTTGTATATCAGCTCTTGATTCGCGGCCCTGGCGGTCCCATCTCCCGCTAGACTGTTCTGAAGGCTTCCTTTCAGCCGCTGGAGTTTCCCGTGACCGAATCCGCCCCCGAGACCCAAACCCTGCCGGTCATGCCGCTGCGTGACGTGGTGCTCTACCCGCACATGGTGAGCCCGCTGTTCGTGGGGCGCGAGAAGTCCATCCTGGCACTGGATGCCGCGATGCGCGCCGACCCGCGCCGCATCCTGGTGGTGGCGCAGAAGCAGCCTGACATCGACGACCCGGGCCCGAACGACCTGTTCCGCTTCGGCACCGTGGCCACCATCCTGCAGCTCGTCAAGCTGCCCGACGGCACCGTCAAGGTGCTGGTCGAGGGCGTCGAGCGCGCCCGCATCCACGAACTGCACCAGGGCGACCACTACACCGCCACGGTCACCATCGAGAAGGACATCGAGCAGTACGACGAGAAGGAGATGGACGTCCTCACCCGCTCGGTGATCTCGCAGTTCGAGCAGTACGTGAAGATGAACAAGAAGGTGCCGCCCGAGATGCTCACCGCGCTCGCCGGCATCGAGCAGCCCGGCCGCCTCGCCGACGCCGTGGCCGCGCAGATGACGCTGAAGCTCCCCGAGAAGCAGCAGGTGCTCGAGATCCTCGATGTGCGCAAGCGCCTGGAGCACGTGCTGGTCGCCATCGAGGGCGAGATGGACGTGCTGCAGATCGAGAAGCGCATCCGCGGCCGCGTCAAGTCGCAGATGGAGAAGAGCCAGCGCGAGTACTACCTCAACGAGCAGATGAAGGCCATCCAGAAAGAGCTCGGTGAGATGGAGGAGGGCGGCAACGAGATCCAGGAGCTGGAGCAGAAGATCGGCAAGGCCGGCATGCCCAAGGAGGCGCGCGAGAAGGCCACCGCCGAGCTCAACAAGCTGAAGATGATGTCGCCCATGTCGGCCGAGGCCACCGTGGTGCGCAACTACATCGACTGGCTCATCAAGGTGCCGTGGAAGAAGCGCACCCGCGTCCTGAAGGACATCGCCCACGCCCAGAAGGTGCTGGACGAGGACCACTACGGGCTCGACAAGGTCAAGGAGCGCATCGTCGAGTACCTGGCCGTGCTGCAGCGGGTGGAGAAGATCAAGGGCCCCATCCTGTGCCTGGTGGGCCCGCCGGGCGTGGGCAAGACCTCGCTCGGCCAGTCGATCGCGCGCGCCACCAACCGCAAGTTCGTGCGCATGTCCCTGGGCGGCGTGCGCGACGAGGCCGAGATCCGCGGCCACCGCCGCACCTACATCGGCTCCATGCCCGGCAAGGTCGTCCAGAACATGGCCAAGACGGGCGTGCACAACCCGCTGTTCCTGCTCGACGAGATCGACAAGATGGCGATGGACTTCCGCGGCGACCCGTCCTCGGCGCTGCTGGAGGTGCTCGACCCCGAGCAGAACAGCACCTTCAACGACCACTACCTGGAGGTCGACTTCGACCTTTCCGAGGTGATGTTCATCTGCACCGCCAACAGCATGAACATCCCGGCGCCGCTGCTCGACCGCATGGAAGTGATCCGCATCCCGGGTTACACCGAGGACGAGAAGCTCAACATCGCCAGGCGCTACCTGCTGCCCAAGCAGATCAAGGCCAATGGCCTCAAGCCCAACGAGCTGAAGGTGGGCGATGACGCGCTGCTGGACATCATCCGCTACTACACGCGCGAGGCCGGCGTGCGCAACCTCGAGCGCGAGATCGCCAAGATCGCGCGCAAGGCGGTCAAGAGCCTGCTGCTGGAGAAGAAAAAGAACGCCACCATCACGGTCACGTCGAAGAACCTCGACAAGTTCCTGGGCGTGCGCCGCTTCCGCTACGGCGAGGCCGACCAGACCGACCGGGTGGGCCACGTGACGGGCCTGGCCTGGACCGAGGTGGGCGGCGAGCTGCTGTCCATCGAGGCGGCGGTGCTGCCCGGCAAGGGCCGGCCGCTGTTCACCGGCAAGCTCGGCGACGTGATGAAGGAGTCCATCCAGGCCGCCATGACCGTGGTGCGCAGCCGGAGCGAGGTGCTGGGGCTGGAGAAGGACTTCTACTCCTCGATCGACTTCCACGTGCACCTGCCCGAGGGCGCCACGCCCAAGGACGGTCCGTCGGCCGGCATCGGCATCGTCACCGCCATGGTGTCGGCGCTGACCCGCATCCCGGTGCGTTCGGATGTCGCCATGACCGGCGAGATCACGCTGCGCGGCGAGGTGCTGCCCATCGGCGGCCTGAAGGAGAAGCTGCTGGCCGCGGCCCGCGGTGGCATCAAGAAGGTGCTGATCCCGGAGGAGAACGAGAAGGACCTGGTCGAGATCCCCGAGAACATCAAGAGCAGCCTCGAGATCGTGCCCGTGCGCTGGATCGACCAGGTGCTCGAGCATGCCCTGGTGCGCCAGCCGGTACCGCTGCAGTCGGCAGATACCGGCGCCAGCGCCGCCGAGCGCGACAAGGGCGGGGCGCCGCCGCCCAAGCGCACCCGTCGCGGCACGCGCCGCGCGGCCCGGGTCCGGGCCCACTGAAACGGGACGAGAATCCCATCCAAAACTGGTGCAGCGGGGCGCGAAGTCATCTAGACTACGCGCCCTCGCACGGGCGGGCTTCCTGAACGGGCCCGGCACCGGCGGGAACACTGGACCGATGCGGCGCGAGGCCCCGTAGGGGTGCTTAGCTCAGCTGGTAGAGCGTCGCCCTTACAAGGCGAATGTCGGGGGTTCGATCCCCTCAGCACCCACCAGTCCAGTGAGGCCCAGAAACGGAGCGGTAGTTCAGCTGGTTAGAATACCGGCCTGTCACGCCGGGGGTCGCGGGTTCGAGTCCCGTCCGCTCCGCCATTCTTGGCAAGACCGAAATGCTTGATCTTCCGCCAGCTTAGGCGGCCCCATTGACGGGGTTCTTCTTCCCTTTCAGGTTCTAGTGGCAATCTAGTGGCAAATCCGGGGGATTGCAGGGGCCTGTCGGGGGCAGCAATGCTCACGGTACATGCGCGCTCGGGAGAGCGCTCCATCGCGCGCCGTATCGCCTCCACGTCCGTCTCGGTCGCGCCCTCGGTCCACGCCGCGTAGGTCGTCAGCATCGTGTGCGGACTGTGGCCGTCCTCCTTGGCCACCAGCAGCACGTTGTGGCCCACCATCAGGCGCCAGCTCACGAACGAGTGGCGGGCGTTGTAGGGCTCCCGGTAGGCAATGCAGGTCTTCTCCAGCACGTAGCGCCAACGGTCGTAGGGATACGACAGGTTCAGGACCGGGGCGCCGTCCCCGGTGCAGAACAGGTAGTTGTGGGCGAGCTTGCCGGCGTGCGCCAGCTGTTCGCGCAGGGCCAGTTGGCGCCGGAGCACTTCGAGTGCGCGGCCGCAAAGGCGGATTTCGCGGTCCTCGCGGGTCTTGGTGCGGTCCTTCTCCCGGCCGCGGACCAGCGCCTTGGTAATGCGGAGCTTCCCTCTGGTCAGGTCGCAGTCGCTGGTTCGTAGCGCCATTTGCTCGGACTGGCGCAGCCCCGTAAAGAAGCGGAACTCCTCGAAGTTGCCGTGAGCCTGGCCGAACTCGGCGTGCGATTCGGCGATGATCCGCTCGCCTTCCTCGATGGTGAACGGTTCGATCGGCAGACGGTCCTTCCGGGCGATCCGCAGGGTCTTCAGGCCCGTCGCCGGGTTGTGTTTCTCGGGGTGGTCCTTGTAACCGAAGTCGAATGCGCAGCGTGCGGCGCTGACCACGTTGTTGTAGGTCTTCTTGTTGCGGGTGTGGGCGGCCACGATGCCGGCCAGACGCGAATAGCGCACGTCCTCGAAGGTCTCATTGCCGATTTGAGGGCGCCAGATAGCATCGAGCAGGCGCCGGTAGCTTTGGCATGTTGAAAAGGCCATGTCGTGCATAGCCACGCGCATCTCGCAGTGGGCAAGGTAGGCGTCGAAGATCTCACCGCAGGTCGGGAGTGCGCCCTTTGCAGCGTGTACCTCGGCGAGGTTGTTCTGGAGGCGGTAGTCGGGAAACTCCTCGACGAACGAAAAGGTCCCCGCCTCAATCCTCAGTTTGATGGCTTCGAGCTGGATGCGGGCTCGGCGGAGGTTGGCTGTGGTCGGCGTGCGCCGGATGGTCGGGCGATAGCGTTTGCCCTCGTGCTTGAAGGTGAACTCGATGCGATCTCTGCCTTTCGCCTGGACGCCGCCGGATGCAGACTTTCTACCCATCGGTGGTAACCCTCCACATCGATCATGATGCGCCCGTCAGGCGCGTGGACATACTCGCTTCTTTCCCGCCAAACGCCGCTCTCAATCTTGCGCTCCATGGCTTGCACCGTATAGCCAGTCATTGCGGCGGCCACGGATAGCAAGACGTAGCGGGTCGGTGCGACGGATGGCATTGGCGCTGCGAAGGGGACTTCATGGGACCTGGTTGAGGAGTCTGTGGCGGGCGACGCGGGCGCGGGGAATGGAAGGGACGCGGTGCGCTGGTCGCGGAGCCGGCCCGTGCGGCGCCGGGGACGTGTCAGGGTTTTGGCCATCGTTGCATCTGAAGCGTGAAGTCAGTGTCCCGGCGCCAGTATATGAATACGCGTAGTCACAAATAGAACAAGTATCAGAAGGCGTCGAGCCTTGCAAGGATCGAGGCATTTGTCACAGTTTCGGCCCAATATGCGTGGCGTGTCTGCACTACCCATGGCATAGCCTTGAGCGTCCCCGCCCTCTGCAGGGACAGCCGCCATGTCCGTCGCCGCCCGAGCGCGGCGACCGCGCGCGCCGCCGTTCATCGATCCACCGGGTTACGCACGCCACCGCCCGGAAGCGACGCTGCTGTACCAGCTCGTCGAGCAGCACTATCCAGCTTTTCGGGATCTGCGGGCGGAAGCCGGCCGTCCGCTGCCAGCCTACGTGCAGGAGGAGTTCGACGCCTACCTGAAGTGCGGGAGGCTTGAAGAGGGCTTCCTGCGCCTGCGCTGCGAGCACTGTCATGCCGAGAAGCTGGTGGCCTTCAGCTGCAAGAAGCGCGGGTTCTGCCCGTCGTGCGGGGCGCGGCGCATGGCCGAGACGGCTGCGCTGCTGGCTGACGAGGTACTGCCCGAACGCCCGTTGCGGCAATGGGTATTGTCGCTGCCGCACGCGCTGCGGTTCCTGCTCGCCACGGACCCGGAGGCGCTGACGCTGGTGCTGGGCGTGGTGTATCGCACGATCTCGCGCCACCTGCTCCACAAAGCTGGCCTCGCGCGCAGCCGTGGCGCCACCGGCGCGGTGACGCTGGTGCAGCGATTTGGTTCGGCGCTGAACCTGAACGTGCACTTCCACATGCTGTTTCTGGATGGCGTGTATGTGGCCGATGGCGCCGGCCAGCCGGTATTCCGCCATATCGCTGGACCGGACCTGAACGAGCTGCAGGCGCTGGTCGAGCAGATCGCGTCCCGCATCGGCCGTGTGCTGGAGCGACGGGGACTGGTCGAGCGCGACATCGAGAACGCCTGGCTCGCCGGGGATGGCGAAGGCGGCCCGCTTGATGATTTGCTGGGCTCTTCGATCACCTACCGTATTGCCGTTGGCCCAAGATCCGGGCAGAAGCTGTTCACACTGCAGACGGTGCCACCCCGGCTGCAGGGCCTGGAGGGCGATCCGAACGGGGCGGCCCGCGCCGGCGGGTTCTCGCTGCATGCCGGCATCGACATTGCGCCCCACCAGCGCCCGAAGCTCGAACGCCTGTGCCGTTACGTAAGCCGCCCGCCGGTGGCCACCGAACGCATGGCCATGACTTCATCGGGCCATGTGCGCTACGCCCTCAAGAGCCCATACCGGGACGGCACCACGCACATCGTGCTCGAGCCGCTGGATTTCATGGCGAGGTTGGCGGCGCTGGTGCCGCCGCCGAGAATGCACCTGACCCGGTATCACGGTGTATTCGCCCCGCACAGCAAGCTGCGCGCGGCGGTGACACCGGCGCATCGGGGAACGGGCGCGCCAATGCAGCCTGCCACGGGAGGCGAGTCGGACATGCCGCCGACTCCGCGCCACGTGGCAATGAACTGGGCACGGCGCCTGAAGCGCGTGTTCGGCATCGAGATCGAAGGCTGTGCCCGCTGCGGCGGCAAGCTGAAGATCATCGCCAGCATTGAGGAGCCGCAGGTCATTGCCAAGATCCTGTCGCACCTGGAGAAGACCGCTCCGGAGCACTACCA
>QGUX01000170.1 GCA_003242275.1 Pseudomonadota bacterium
CGCATCCTGCGCTTCCCGCGCCGCGCGGCCACCACGGTGATCGGCATCGCGCTGGCCACCGCGCTGATGATCACCACGCAGCACTTCCCGCTGTCGATGGACCAGATCATCAACGTCACCTTCGGCGTGGCGCAGCGCATGGACGCGATGGTGGCCTTTTCCGAGGCGGCCGACGAGGCCATCCTGCGCGACCTGGCACACCTGCCCGGCGTGCTGAAGGTGGAGCCGGTGCGCACCGCCGACGTGGTGTTCGAGGCCGGCAGCCGGCGCGAGCGCGACTCCGTCTCCGGCGTGCCGGAACGGGCCGAGCTGAACCGCCTGCTCGACCTGGACATCCGGCAGGTGACCATCCGCGGCGACGGACTGACGCTGTCGGGCACCTTGGCCCGCAAGCTCGGCGTCGCCCCCGGCGACCGCGTGCGCATGACCGCCACCGACGGCCACCGCGCCAGCGTCGAGCTGCCGGTGGTGGCCATCGTCGAGCCCTACCTCGCCGGCGCCTCATACATCGAACTGGAGGCCCTGAACCGCCTGCTGCGCGAACCCGGCCGCGTCACCGCCGCGTACCTGCTGGTGGACCGCCGCCAGCGCGATGCCCTGAGCGCGCGCGCCAAGGAGCTGCCGCGCATCGTGTCGGTGAGCTACATCGACAATGCCAAGGCATCGATGACGAAGCTGCTCTCCCAGGGAGCGGGCTTCTTCAACGGCATGTTCATCCTGTTCTCGATGCTGATGGCCGCCGGCGTGGCCTTCTCCGCGGCGCGCGTGACGCTGGCCGAGCAGGAGCGCGACCTCGCCACGCTGCGCGTGCTGGGCTTCGGGCGGCGCGAGGCCTCCTACGTGCTGCTGGCCGAGATCGGCGCGCTGCTGCTCGCTGCGCTGCCGGCGGGCGCGCTGCTCGGCCGCTGGCTGTCCGAGTGGCTGATGTCGCAGTTCGCCACCGACATGTTCACCTTCCCCTACATCACCAGCCCGGAGGCCTACGCCTGGCCCGCGCTGTTCGTGGCCGTCGCCGTGATGGGCGCGGCGCTGTTCGTGCGGCGGGGCGTGGATCGACTGGACCTGGTGGGCGTGCTGAAATCGAGGGACTGAAATGGGCAGGGATACTTTCGACAGGCGCCGCCGGCGCGCGCGCATCTTCTGGATCGGTGCGGCCATCATTGCCGCCGCGCTGATCGGCATCGGCATGATGCCGCGCCCCACCGAGGTCGACGTGGCCGTCATCGACCGCGGCGATCTGCGGCTGGACCTCGTGGACGAAGGCCGCACGCGCATGCACGACGTGTACACGGTGTCCGCGCCGGTGTCCGGGCGCGTGCTGCGCGTCGACGTGGACCCTGGCGACCAGGTGAAGAAGGGCGAGGTCATCGCGCGCATGACGCAGGCGGCCGCCGGCTTCCTCGACACCCGCAGCGACCTCGCCGCCCGCGCCGCGGTCGAGGCCGCCGAGGCCTCGCTGCGCGCCGCGGCCACCGAGCTGGAGCTGGCGCGGCGCGAACATGAACGCATCGAGGCGCTGGCCGGGCGCGGACTGGTGGCGCAGTCGGCCGTGGACAACACCCGCGCCCGGCTCGACGCCGCGCAGGCCGCGCGCGATGCCGCCGAGGCCGAGCTGGCGCGTGCCCGCAGCGCCCTGCTGCCGCCCGACCGGCAGGGCCAGGCCAGCACGCTGGTCCGCTCGCCGGTGGACGGCCACGTGCTGTCCGTGCCGCAGAAGAGCGAGAACGTCGTCGCCGCCGGCAGCCCGCTGATCCTGATCGGCGACCCCTCGCACATCGAGGTGGTGGCGGAATTCCTGTCGCAGGACGCGGTGCGAATGCAGCCGGGCGACCCGGCGCTGATCGAGAACTGGGGTGGCCCGCCGCTGCCCGCCACGGTGGAGCGCATCGAGCCGGTGGCGCGCATGAAGGTGTCGGCGCTGGGCGTGGAGGAGCAGCGCACCAACGTCATCCTGCAGTTCGAGGATCGCGCGGCGGCCGCGCGCTTCGGGCACGACTATCGCGTCGACGCGCGGGTGACCATCGAGTCGGTGGAGGACGCGGTGCGCGCGCCGCTGGGGGCGCTGTTCCGCCAGGGTGATGGCTGGGCCGTCTACAAGGTGGTGGACGGCAAGGCCGTGCTGACGCCGGTCGAAACCGGCATCGCCGACATCGCCTACCGGCAGGTCACCAGCGGGCTGGAGCCCGGCGACACGGTGATCCTGTTCCCCGGGGATGCAGTCAGCGATGGCCTGCGGGTGAAACCTCGCGGGCAGTAGGCAGCCGCCAGGCTGCAGCGGGAAACGACACGCCGTTTGGTCTCCGTGCGCGGTGCGCGGAGGCGCCGCCGCTCAGCTTCCCACGCCCAGCAGCACCAGCACGCCGAGGATGACGAAGATGGCCGCGGCGATGCCGTGCACCAGCCGCATCGGCAGCCTGCGCGCCGCCACTTCGCCGAGCATCACCGCCGGCACGTTGGCGATCATCATGCCCAGGGTGGTGCCCAGCACCACCGCCGCCAGCGACCCGTAGCGTGCGGCCAGAGCCACCGTGGCGATCTGCGTCTTGTCGCCGATCTCCACCAGGAAGAAGGCCACCAGCGTGGCCGTGAAGATGCCCAGGCGCGGTTGCCGCGCCTGCAGCGACTCATCGATCTTGTCGGGCACCAGGATCCAGATGCCCATGGCGATGAAGGACAGCCCCAGGATCCAGTGCATCGCCACCGGGCCGATCGCGGAGGCCACCCATGCACCCACGAAACCCGCCAGCGCGTGGTTCAACAATGTCGCCACCAGGATGCCGAGGATGATGGGCAGCGGCCGCCGGTAGCGCGCGGCCAGCACCATGGCCAGCAGCTGGGTCTTGTCGCCGATTTCGGCCAGCGCGACGACGCCGGTTGAGACGAGGAATGCTTCGATCATGGGTGGATGCCGGCATTCCCTCGCCGAATACGCATTGATGCGACAACTTACCGCGTTGCAGCACCCCGAAGCAATGTGATCGCGCGCGTTCCAGGGAATCCGGAAGAGTATGATCGACGCCGCGCACCGGTGACGTGCCGGGTGGCACGGCGCCGCAAGGAAGATTCCGCCCCGGAACCTCAGGGAGAGAGGTTGAATGGACGCATCCAACGCACCTGCCCCGCGCAGGCTCTTCGCCATCCTCGCGCTGGCACTGGCCCTGGGCCTGCCCGGCTGCAAGAACGCCGGCGGATCCGGCAACGCCGCCAGGGTCGTCACGCTGCCAGGGGAATCCCTGAACGAATCAGGACCCCAATGGGTCGTGCGCACGCAGCCCTCCGCAAAGGTCGCCATCGTGTTCGTGCATGGCCTGTTCGGGGACACGGTCAGGACCTGGACGAACGGAAAGGGCGAACGATTCTTCGACTTCGTCGCGAAGCATCCCGACATCGCCGGCAAGGTGGAGATCTTCGCCTTCGGCTATCCATCGAGCATGTTCGCTTCCGGATCGTTCGACATCCAGGCCTCCGCCAAGGCGCTGCACGAGATGCTCAAGCACCACGGCGTGCTGACCTACGAGAAGATCGTCTTCGTCGGGCACAGCATGGGCGGCCTCGTCGTCATGCGCGAGCTGCTGATGAACCGCGACCTGCCGTCCGAGGTGCCCGTCATCGTGCTCATCGCCACGCCGCAGGAAGGCGCGGAGATCGCGCGCATCGCGGACCACATCGCGCGCAACCCCGCCCTGTCGCAACTGAAACCCGCCGACAGGAACGACCTGCTGAAGATCCTCAACGACGACTGGCGTGCCTGGCCCGAGCGGCCACGGGTGCGGTGCGCCTACGAGAACAGGAGCACCCGCGGTGTCATGATCGTCAAGTGGTCGAGCGGCACGAGGTTCTGTGACGAACCGCCGGTGGAAGTCTCGGCCGACCACATCGACATCGTGAAGCCCGACGGCCCGAACCACCTGGCGGTGGTCACGGTGACCAATGCGCTCAGGGAGCTCGTGCTGGACCCGGCGCTGGAGCCGCGGCTGGAAATGCCGGCGCTCAAGGAGGAAGGCGATCACCTCGTGCTCGAGCTGGACCGGCTGAACGTTTCGGCGCCGGTGATCAACTCCGGCGGGAAACCGGTCAGGTTCTCGGCGGTGGACGCCTCGCACGACGCGCTGGTGCTCGGCCCGCGGCATCCGCTGGAGCTTCCGCCGGGAAGCAGGGACAACATCTGGGTGCTGCTGACGGATCCGGCGATCCAGGCCGAGTACCAGTTCAAGCTGCGTACCAGCATCAGGCCGGATCGCATCGTCAAGGTGCGCATCCCCGACGTCCGGAGGCTGCAGGCGCACCAGCAGCAGTTGATGCAGGGTGCGGTGGCGGCGGTGCTGCAACACGTGAGCGACCCCGGCAATGCGGCTCCGTGGCGCCTCGCCCCGCCGGAGGACGCCGGCATCCCGGATGCGATCGTCCAGGCCGTCCACGACTACGTCGCGCGCGACAACCCCGACGCACCCGAGAGCGCGCGCTGGATCATCGCCGCGGACATCCTCAACGAGCTGAACTGGCACGCGCTTGCGGCCCGCTCGCTGCAGCGGGCCGAGCAGGCGGGACCTGAATGGGTGAGCCAGCAGGGTGTGCAGCGGCTCGCCGCGATCACCGCCTCGCTGTCCGGCGAGCGACGGATCTTCGCTTCGATGGAAACGCCGATGCTCGACGAGGCGCAACTGGCCGCCGTGCACCAACGGGAAGGCCTCGCGGCCGCCACGGTGCCGGAAACGCCGCTGCTCGCCCGGCGCCTGCAGGAGATCCCCGCCCTGCGCTTCTACGGATTGAGCCTTGAGGGCGACCTGCAGCAGGCGCGCGGCGACAAGGACGGCGCGCGCGCCGCCTACCAGGATGCCGCGGTGATCCGCCCCTCCCCGTCGATCTCGGCGCGACTGACGGCAACGGGAGGATGGCGTTCCACCAGCCCGGCCATCGGGGCCGACCCCACCACGATGGGCCCCCTCGGCGACCTCCGCACCTCGCCAGCCGCCACGGCCCCCACCGTGCCGCAGCAACGCGTGATCGAGGTGCGGGAGCTGGCACCCCTGGATGCCAACCGGGCCTCCCGCGAGGCGCCCGTGGATCCGCGGGCGGTGATCGTGCAACCCTCGACCATCGGCCGCTGATCCGCCCGCGGGACGGCACCGCATCTGGAACGCCACTGCCCCGCGGCCGCGGTGAGGAGTAGCATCGGCCCCCTGACAGGGTGCACCACCCTGTCCCGGAGGTGAGCCATGCAGGCAGTGAAAAGGCAGTTGCTGGGCATCTCGCTGGGTGCCTTTCTCTTCACCGCTCCCCTGGCGGCGCAGACGGATCCCGCCGATACCCTCGCAGCCCTGCGCCAGGGTGGACTGGTGATCGTGATGCGCCATGCCAACTCCCCGCGGGAAGCGCCCGATGCGGCCACCGCCCATGCCGACAACACCGGCCGCGAGCGGCAGCTCGACGCGACGGGACGCCGCGACGCCAGCGCCATGGGCGCGGCGCTCAAGCGCCTGGCGATCCCCATCAACGAGATCCTCAGCAGCCCGACCTACCGGGCGCTGGAGACCGCGCGGCTGCTGGATGTCGGCAAGGCGGTTCCCGTGGAGCAGCTCGGCAACGAGGGCATGGCCGCGGCGGGCCCGGAGCGCGCGGCGTGGCTGCGCGAGCAGGTGGCGCGCAGTCCGCAGGCGGGCGGCAACCGCCTGCTGATCACGCACGGGCCCAATATCTCGGCGGCGTTCCCGGACCACGCCCGGGGCATGGGCGAAGGCGACGCGCTCGTCTTCGATCCGCGCGGCGCGGAGGGGCCGGTCATGGTCCGGCGCATCAGGATCGGCGAGTGGCCGGACCTCGAGGCCAGGCCAACGGCAGGCCGTTGAGCCCGCGGGGATCCAGGGCAACCGGAGAGGGATGGTGGAAAGGGAGGGACTCGAACCCTCGACCCCGGCATTATGAGTGCCGTGCTCTAACCGGCTGAGCTACCTTTCCGCGCCGGAGCGCCGCCGGTTCCGGGCCGCGGCAGCGCCGCAGGACCCCGAGGCGGGCCGCGGATTGTCCCGGCGGGGTCCCCGGGGTGTCAAGTACGCGGCCCGGAACGCCCGCCAGGGGGCGTGTCCGGGCCGTGTTTCCTGCAGCCTGCAGGGCCGGCCGCCGGGCGGCCGGCGCAGCGCCTCAGAAGCGCTTCTTGATGGTCACCGCGAACTCGCGCGGACGCCCCGGCGCGCCGTCGGTGTGTCCGGCACCCGTGTACTGGTCCGCACGCGACAGGAAGTAGTACTTGTCGGTGAGGTTGGTGCCCTCCAGTGCCACATCGAGGTCACCGTCGGCGTTGCGCCAGGTCACGCGCGCATTGACCAGCCCGTAGCTGCCGATGCGGTTGGTCACCTGGTTGTTGCCGTTGGTGAAGATGTGCGACTGGAAGCTCCAGTCCACGCGCGGCGACAGCGTGCTGCCGTTGCCCAGCGCCCACTCGTGCTGCACGCCGATGGCCGCCTTGTGCTTGGGCATGAACGGCGCCACGAAGTGTGGCTGGATGCCGCCGACGTTGTTCAGCTTCGTGTACTCGAAGTCGATGTAGCTGTAGGAGGCGTCGATCAGCATGCCACGCACCGGCCGGATCACCGACTCGAGCTCGAAGCCCTTGATCTCCGCGTCACCCGCATTGGCAATGATGCCGCACGGCGAGTTGAGCGAGGATGGGGGACTGCAGTTCTGCAGGTTGAGTTGCAGGTCGGTGTAGTCCGACAGGAACACCGCGCCGTTCAGGCGCACGCGGCGACCCAGCAAGTCGGCCTTGAAGCCCGCCTCGAAGGTACCGAGCTTTTCCGCACCGAAGGGAACGGCCTGGTCGGCCACGAACGGCCTCGGGCTCACGCCGCCTCCCTTGAAGCCCGTGGCGTACTGGATGTACGTCATGACGTCAGGGTTCCAGTCGTACTGCACGGCGACGCGATAGTCGAATTCATCGCCGTCGTAGTCACGACGTTCGCCGTTGAGCTGGCCCACCACCGTGGCGGGTGCGGTGCCTGCGTGGTTCAGGCGCACGTAGGTGTAGTCCTTGTGCTCGTCGGTGTAGCGCAGGCCGCCGGTCAGGGTCAGCCGGTCGGTAACGTCGAAAGCCACGTGCGCGAATCCGGCCTTGGTGTCGACGTTGACCTCGTCGTTCTGCTGGAACTGCAACGGCGAGGAATAGCGCAGGTCCTGCCACGACTGGTAGGTGGACTGCTGGTCGAGGAAGTAGGCACCCAGCGTCCACTCCAGCCGGTCGTTCCCGCCGTTCAGTCGCAGCTCCTGCGTGAAGGCATGGAAGGGCAGCGAGCCGTCGCCGATGGAGCTGGTCAGCGGCGAGAGGTCGTTGTCGTTGGTGAAACCGGAATCGTACTCACGCCACGCCGAAATGGACTTCAGGACCAGCGAGTCCGACAGCTTGAACTCCATGTCCAGCGCCGTGCCCCATCCCTCGAACCACTGCTGCGGCACCGGGCGGGACTCCACCCACGGCGGCGGCGTGGCGGTGCTGTCCGCCAGAGCTCCGCCCGGGTACGGCGGGTTGTAGAAGCTCGCGAAGTTGTAGTAGGAGCCGCGCGGCGGCACGAAGTCGATGCCGCGGGCATTGTTGGTCGGATCATTGTCGTAGATGGCCTGCGAGCGCTCGAATGCCGCATCCATGTTGGGCTCGTCGCGGTAATACACCGACACCCCGCCGGTGGGGTGTGGCGGGGTGGTCCCGTAACCGCCGACAAGCTGGGTGCTCGCCCTCTGGCCTTCACAGCCCTCGGGACGCCGCCCG
>QGUX01000367.1 GCA_003242275.1 Pseudomonadota bacterium
GCTGCTGGCCGCCTGCATGCCCGGTATCGCACTGGCCCATCCCGGCCATGGCTTCGGCGACAACCTGATGGAGGGCCTGCTGCATCCGCTCACCGGGCTCGACCATGTGCTGATGCTGCTGGCGGTCAGCGCCTGGGCCGCGCGCCTCGCGCTTGCCGGGCGGATGCTGGTGGCCGCGTGCATGGCCGTCTTCGTCGGGATCGGTGCGCTGGCACCCGTGGGCGCCGGCGCGATGGTGGAGGCCGCGATCGCGCTGACCGTGGTCGGCGCGGGCATCCTGCTCGCCATGGAGAGGCGCTGGCCGGCGTGGGCCACCGGCGCGGTCGCGGCCGCGTTCGCGCTGGTGCACGGCTTTGCGCACGGCGCCGAGGGTCCAGCCTCCGGCGCCTACATTGGCGGGCTGGTGCTCGCCACCGGCACGGCGGCGCTGCTGGTGTCGACCCTCACCGCGCTGCTGCGGCCGCGCATCGCCTGGCTGAGGACCGCCGGCCTCACCAGCGCCGCGCTGGGAATCGCGGCGCTGGCGGGCTGAAGGGGCCTACTTTCCTTCCTTCGCGGCCAGCCGCTGGCGCAGCAGCTCGATGTTGGCGCGCTGCGCCGGCGTGAAGCCGGCCAGCATGCGCTCGGCGTCCCCCTTCTTCATGGCGCCTTCGAAGGCCAGCCAGGTGCCGGCCTGCAGGATGGCCATCGCCGCGAGCGCGAACTCGCGCGGCTTCACGCCGTGGCGCGCCAGGATGGCGCGCGCCTCGGGGTCACCCTCGATGCGCGCGACGAAGGCGTCGACGCTGGCGATGTCGTCCGCGTCCTCGTCATCGTCCTCATCCTCGTCCTCGTCCTCATCGCCGCCGCGAAGCTGGCGCAGCCGCTCGCCTTCGGCCTCGATGGCATCGAGGCGGTCCAGCAGCGCGGGCGTGAGGCGGAACTGTTCGACCTCGTCGGCAGCCGCCACCAGCGGCGCGAACACGGCCAGCAGCAGCGCGGCGAACAAGGGCAGGACACGGAACTTCATGCAGGAACTCCAGCAGGGAAAAGGGGTCGGGATTCTGGCAGCCACGGCCGCCGGCAACCAGTCGCCAAAGGAGCCATTGCGGCGGACGGCTTCCCCGCTCCTGCCCCCCTAGAAGGTGCGGTCGCGCATCGGCCCGTATTCCAGGAAGTTGTGGCGGTGCCAGGCGTCCACCGGCTCCCGCAATCCCTCGTAGGGCGAACGCAGCAGCGAGATGAGGCCCGCCAGCAGGTGCAGCGGCAGGTACAGCGGCCCGAGGACCTGTCCCTGCAGGGTGTGCCGGTACTCCTCCCGTCCCACCGTGTGCTCCACCGGTGAATCGCGGAACGGGCAATTGCGCCGGCCCGGCGGGCACGTCGGCCCGTAGATGATGACATTGCCCAGCGTCATCGCCGAACGCATCAGCCCACTGTCGTGGAACTGGATGGCGTTGTTGCCGATGGAGACCGAAGGCTTCGTTCCGGTGAGCCGGCCGACCAGGTAGCCCAGCGCACCATAGGCCAGGCCCAGTACCGTGTTCGGCAGGTTCCAGGCCTTGCCGATGAGGTCGATCAGCCGCAGCACGGAGGTGCGCAGCCGGGATCGCATGGCCCGCTCAGGCGATCAGCCAGACCACCGCGTTGCTGTCCGCATCGAAGCGCTGGTAACGCACGCGCTTGCGCGACTCGGCGGCCAGGCCGCGCACCATCAGGAACTCGACCCACGGCGTCACGCCCATCAGGCGCGTGCCCGGATCCTGCAGCAGCGCGGCATGCTCGCCCCGCCACATGCGCACAGGGTCCGGCTCCAGCGTCAGCAGCGCGGCGCCGTCCATCTGCAGCCGCTCGCGCAGGTCCAGCGGCAGTTCCAGGCGGCGGTCCTGCAGGATCACCGTGCGCCCGGCGCCGGTCACGTCCGCGCCGGCCACATCCGGCCCCACCGGCGAGGATGGGCTGCGGGTGGCGGCCGCGGTCGCCGCCGTGGCCGCCGCCACCGCCGCGGCCAGCAGCGCGAACAGTTCGCGGCGGGTCCGCGGGGCCTTCACGGACTGTCCCTTTAAAACATATGACACGGCCGCAAAAAAAAAAGGGGATAAA
>QGUX01000171.1 GCA_003242275.1 Pseudomonadota bacterium
AGGTGGGGCCGCGGCTGGTGTCCTTCGCGCGCACCGAGACCGAGCAGATCCGCTGGGGCGGTAACTTCCGCCGTGCCTTCGGGCAGCGTGCCGCCGCAAGTCCCGCCCCGGCGCAGCAGCGCATCGTGTACAGCGAGGTCAGCGGCATGAATGACCTCGAAGGCGCCGGCTGGCGGCTGAACGCCAACTTCACCCACACCTGGCAGCTCGCCAACCGCCGCCTGGCGCGCGCGGGCCTGCCGGAACAGGACCTGCTGTCTGGCGGCGCCGGCAGCGGCACCGGCCAGTCGCGCCACAACGTGCAGTCGCGCGTCGGCCTGGCCTTCAATGGCACCGGACTGCAGCTCACCGTGAACTGGAAGAGCCGCTCGCTCATCACCGCCGGCACGGCGGAGGATCCGAACGACATCGTGTTCGACCCGCTGCTGCGCATCGACCTGAATGCCTTCACGGACCTGGGCATGCTGTTCCCGTCCGCCGGGCTGCTGAAGGGTTCACGCCTGACGCTGGGCGTGGAGAACCTGTTCGACGCCAAGCAGCGCGTGCACGACCAGACCGGCGCGACGCCGCTGCGCTACCAGCCGTACCTGCTGAACGCGCTGGGGCGGACGATCTCGCTGTCGTTGCGCAAGGCGTTCTGAGCCGGCGGGCGAAGGAAGGCAGCGCCTTGGCGGACGGGGGGTGGGGTGATGCCAGCGCCCGCATGAGTCCGGCGCATGCGAGCGACGCGAAACTCGTTTGAAGGCCGGCGGCGCGCAGGCTGTCATGGTTCCACTGGAGGACACCATGGAACGATTGCAGCTCCCGGCCGAACAGCATTTCCGGCTCGCGGGCGGCGCTGGCTGGCGCATCTCCTGCCTCGACGGCCTGGTGTGGATCACCACGGCGGGCGAGCTTCATGACTGGGTGCTGCTGCCGGGCGAGTCGGTGGACGTCTCCGGGCGCGGCATCCTGGTCGGTACGCTCGAGCCGAGCGAAGTCGGGATCGAGCCGGTGGCCGGCGCCGCGGCGGCGCCGTTGCCGAGTGTTTCCGCGGTGGCGCGCTGGCGGGCCCTGCTGGAACTGTTCGCGCGACGCGCATGGAACACGCCGCCGGTGGGCTGGCCGGCCTTCAGCGCACCGGCAGTGCCGTCATCCGCCCGCGGCGCGGCGCGCGACGCGTCCTGAGTGCAGTCCCCGCGGCGCGTAGCCGGTGCGCTTCCACCACACCGCCGGCGGGCCGCGGGCGCCCGGTCGCGTGGCTCGCGCGCCGCGCGGCGGCATGGCAGGATGCGGCCGTGCACGCAGAAAGCCCCATGAACATCGAAGGGCTGTCGCTGGACCAGATGCGGGTGGCGCTGGCGGTGGCATCCACGGGCAGCTTCCCGGCCGCGGCACGGCAGTTCCGGCGCGCACAGTCGGCCGTGAGCTGCGCCATCACCACGCTGGAGGCACAGCTCGGCACGCGGCTGTTCGACCGCAGCGGGCCGCGCGCCCGCGTCGCGCCCGAGGGCGTGGCGCTGCTCGCCGAGATGGCGGCCATCGTGGCGCGCGCCGATGCGCTGCGGCAGCAGGCGCAGCAGCAGCAGCAGTAGCCGTTGTCATCGATACCTTCCACGTGACCGGCCGGTTGCTGATCGGCGCGTGGCCGGATGAAAATCCATGCCGCGGGCGGGAACACGTGCTAAGTTGGGCAGACCGAGCCCTCCAATAACTACAACAACAATCCATGTCCCGCCCCGCTTCCCCGCAGCTGTCGCGCCGCGACCTGGACCGGCTGCGCACGCCGGTTCCCTTCCACAACCTGACCAAGATTCCACTGTTCGTGGCGCTGATGGCGCTGCTGACCCTCATGGCATGGGAGGCCGACTCTCCCTGGGTGCTGGTGCCGCTGTATGCCGCCCTCGGCTACCTGTGGATGGGCATGGTGACCTTCATGCACGATGCGCTGCATTACACGCTGTTCCGCTCGCGCGCGGCGAACTGGATCTTCGGCGTGCTGTGCATGCTGCCCATCTTCGCCACCTTCGTGGGTTTCCGCGAGGACCACATCGAGCACCATCGCCACAACCGCTCGCCGAGGGACCCGGATGCCTTCACCATGGGCCAGCGCCGCTTCGGCGACTTCGTGCTGTTCTACGCCTATGCGCTCGCGGGCGGCCTGCTGAGCTTCATCCACTTCAACTTCATCTATCCGTTCAGGCGCTTCGGCCCGAAGCTGTGGGCCATCCAGCTCTTCGAGCTGGCGCTCAAGGCGCTGGTGTACTGGCTGGTGCTGTCGGCCGCCGCGCGCCACGGCGTGCTGGGCAAGGCGCTGCAAGTGTGGCTGTGGCCGGTGTTCGTGCTGTCGCTGCTGAATTCGATGCGCTTCATCGCCGAGCACTACGGCACGCCCTGGAATGCCGGGCAGATGGCGGGCACGCGCACGGTGGTCTCCAACCGCGTGCACTCGTTCTTCTGGAACAACATCAACTGGCACATCGGGCACCACGTGTATCCCTCGGTGCCCTGGTACAACCTGCGCCGCCTGCACCGGCTGCTCGAGCCGCAGATCGCCGCCTGCGGCGCGCCCGTGGACAGGAGCTACCTGGCGGTCTACTGGGAGGCCCTGAAGCGCGGCCCGGAATCCGCCGGGACCGTGGCGGACATGCTGGCCAGGAAAAACCCCGCCGCGGCCGAAGCCCATGCGGCGGGGTGCGCGAAGGCCGCGACGGCGGCCTGAGGCCTGCTACTGCTGCGGGCGCGGCGGGGCGCCGGCGCCGGGTCCGCCCCCGCGGCCCGGCATGGGCGCATCACTTTCGTTGCGGAAGCGCCCCACATAGGCCGCCTTGGCCACGACCTTGCCCTTCATCGCCTCGAGCAGTTCGGCGCGGCTGGCGGTCTCGGGCAGGTCGAGCTTCGAGCTCAGCGCATAGAATTCGAACACGTAATGGTGGTAGCGCGGGCCGTTAGGCGCGCCCATGCCCATGTAGGCGTTGCCGCGCGCACCGCGGCCGTTCACCGATCCGGCGGGCAGGCTGCCTTCGGGGATCTCGGTCACCGGGCTGTTCGCCGGGATGTTCCAGGCCACCCAGTGCAGGACGTCATCCGGATTGCCAGCCATCGCGACCTCGATGTCGTGCATGATGATCGCCATGGTCTCGGCATTGTCCGGGACATTGCTGATCCTGAAATCCGGCTGGCGGTTCTCGCCGTAGTAGCTGAACTTCAGCGGCACCACGCCGCCGTCGGGGAAGGCCTTGCTCTCGATGAGCAGCGGCACGAGGCCCATGCCTCCGCCGCCACGCGGCGGGCCGCCCGCACCACCACCGGACTGCATGGCGTGCGCCGGCAGGCCGAACGCGCACAGCGCCAGCAGCACGGCGCCGATCCTGATCCTCGCTCTCATGACTGGGTCCCCCTCGTCGTGATGGATGGATGGATGAGGGGTCCGAGTATAGCCAGAGGCACCTGAACCCCGGCCGAATGGTTGCGGCTCAGCCGCGGGGCTCGGCGGGCCTGGCCCTCTGTCGCTGCACTTCCTGCACTTCGGCCAGCTTGAGGCCCGTCTGCTCGGCGACATGCGGCAGCACGGCATGGGCCGGATCCTTGGGCAGGCGCAGCTGGTGGAGCTTCTCCCACATGCGCACGCGCGCTTCGGGCGTGGAACTGGTGTCACGCTGGTCGAGCAAGGCCTGGTGTCTTGCGGCCTCGGCTTCCAGGCGCAGCCGTTCCAGCTGTGCGCGACGGTCGGTGGCGAAATCGCCGGGCGGCGGATTGATCATTTCTTCTCCCGGAAAACAAACAGGCCGGCTTGCGCCGGCCCGTTCGTCGATACTGCTTACCAGCGGTTTCCGCCGCCGCCGTATCCACCGCGGCCACCGCCGCGGTTGCCACCGTTGCCACGGGGCTTGTCCTGCGCCTCGTTGACGCGCAGCGGACGCCCGCCCAGGTCCTTGCCATTGACGGCCTGGATGGCGCGCGCCGCATCGGCGCTGCTCATTTCGACGAAGCCGAAGCCGCGCGGGCGGCCGGTCTCACGATCACTGGGCAGGGCCACGGACTCGACCGTCCCGTGCTGCGCAAACAGCGCGCGGACCTGGTCTTCGGTGGCGGAAAACGGCAGATTGCCGACATAGATCTTGGCCATGTAACTCTTCTCTCTCTAGGACTGTTGATAACGCAATGACAGGGCAACGGGTCGTAGAGAGCCGCTCACACGACGGCAGGACGATCCAGCAACCTGACACCTGATCGGCAGGCGTTTCGGCTCGAGCGAAGCGCCTTTCCTGGCGCTGAAGGACGAACGGACGTAAGACGATCAAGGGCAAGTGTACCGGTTTTCAGGGGGGCCGGGGCGATATTTGCGCGAGGCGCGGGACTGCGCTGCAGCATCGCTGGGCCCCAGGTGAGGGCCGCGGTGCATCCTGGCGGGTACCCGATCCTGCGCAACCGCATGAAAACACGGCCTTTCTCGACACGGAGGAGTCGGGGATGCACGAGACCGTGCCACTACGTGGCACGTTCGTGAGCGTAAGGGAACAGGAGCGTGGCATCACCGGGTCAGACCGGAGGACCGCCTTCGGCCGTCATCATCCTGGCACTGAGCTGAAGCAGGGAGCCGCGCAAGCAGACTTTCATCCAGATCGGTTCTAACCGGGCTTGTCGGGGACAGCTGAATCAAGCTTTGATTCTGCCACGCCTGCCTATGTCGAACTTTCTCGAAGCACACGCTTACCTGGTCAGGAATTCGGCGCTGCATCCACACGATGCAGCGCTGCTGGTGACGCGTCTTGCCGTCTGGGTTCATCTCACGGCCAGCTTTGAACTGCCTCCCCTCCTACGCGCTGATCCGGGGGGCTGGCCGCTGACAAGCAAGGAGCTTGAGTCGATCTTTCTTGAGCTTCTGGAGAATCCGATCCCCGAGGCAGCGCGTTGCGTTCTTGAGACGGGCGTCCCATCGGAACATGCGGACTTGTCGGAGAAGCAGCTTGGCACATTGCTTCGACACGTGTGGAGAACCGCCAGGTGGGGCAACACCTTCAGTTCCACCGGCTTTGAAGCATTCCTGGCGAAAGTCTGGAGCGTGGCGCCAAACAGGGAAGTCATTCCGGCGCTGTCAGTGGCGGATCTCCTGGTGCAACTGGCAGATTGTCCCGCGAATCAGCCGTTGACGTGCCTGGGCGACGGTGCCCAATCCGTCGCCATCGCGGCGATGAAGCGGAGTCAGCCTGTCATCCTGTGGACTGAGGACGTTCCGGTCTGGGCAAGTGCTTATGCCGTGCTGTCCGGCAGCCACTTGACGCTCAGGCGCTGCGCGTTCCCGGCTCCTGAGAGCGAGCTCACCGGCGACTCGGGGATTGGCATCGCCGTTCCGCCATTTGGACTGAACCTGCGCGGCAATACCCGTCATCGGTCAACCCCTGGGTATGTCCGGTACATGACTGCCTACCGGCAGGCAGCGCGAAAGAGGCTGGTTTGCGTGACGCCCAATCGGGCGCTGTTCGCGTCCGGTGAAGAGGCGGCGCTACGCCAGGATCTCGTCAATCGCGGTGAACTCGCGGCGGTTGTTTCATTCCCTCCGGGGCTGCTGACAGGTACATCCGTGCCATTCGCCGTGCTGCTTGTGGAGCCCGGTTGCGGCGAACGGCAGATCCGCGTACTCAACGTCGATGAAACCGTGCACGTTGATCAAGTGGGCCTCGCACGCCGGCGACACCGTTCATTGACAGACAGCCCCGCACTGGTGGAACTGATCCGCAGGCCAGTCCGGCCCTTCGGGCGGGTTGTGCCCATCGAGGAGATTGCACGACATGATTTCATCCTGACTCCGGGGCGCTATCTGCATGAGCCGGAGTCTGGTTGGACACGCGGCGCGACACCGCAGTGCATGCACGTGCGCCTGACGGACCTCGTCACCATCCTTCGTCCACAGGCGCTTCCACCTCCGACATGTGGTGCGCCAGTCCTGGTGGCAGAGATGGGCGCCTCTGATTTGTCGCGAAGCGACTACAGCTCGCCCGCCGGACGGGAACGAGCGACAGACGCGCACGCGTTGGAGAAGCGAAAGGACCACCTCCTGAAACCGGGTGATGTGTTGCTGGCTGTCAAAGGCGACACCGGTGCGACTGGCATCTTCGGTGGCGATGGACGGCCATGCGTAGCGTCACAATCACTGCTGGTTCTCCGGATGCACACCGACCCTCGGGGACGTCCAGGTCCCGGGAAGGCGTTGATCGACCCGGCCGTACTGCTGATGCTGTTGCGGTCGCCACCGGTACAGGCATACCTGAGATCAGTCACGTCCGTGAGCACCGTGCCTGTCATCAGAGCGCAAGACGTCGAGCGGATGCGAGTTCCCCTGTTTCCGATCGCGCAGCAGAAGCAGCTGCTGGAGCTGTTTCACGAACTATGCCGTCTGAACAGAGAGATCGTGGCCCTGGAGCGTAAGCGTTTCGAGGTGGAAGCCTGCTTCTGGGAGTCTGGTGGTTGGACGGGCGAGGCAGGTCGCGCCCAAGACCGGACATAAGGAGCAGGAGGCCGGTCCAGGAGGTAAGGTTGGCATGACGGGTTTGTCCATCGAATCGGCATTTGCAAGGCCGCTTCCCCCGGGTCCGCTCGACATCATTGGAGACGTTCATGGCGAGATCGGGTCACTCCGACGCCTGCTGACGCTGCTGGGCTATGACGGGCGAGGGGACCACCCGCAAGACAGGACGCTGGTGTTCGTCGGCGATCTCACTGATCGAGGCCCGGACAGTGTGGCGGTCGTCCTGCTGGTTCGCGAATTGTGCCGACGCGGCCGGGCGTTCTGCATTGCCGGCAATCACGAACTGAACCTGCTGCGCTTGGCGGCGAAGGACGGCAACGGCTGGGCCTTTGCCGACAACCATGATCGCAGGGCGGGAAGGTACCTGCAGTCTCGCGATGCGCAGCCGGACGAACGCCGTCTCGTCGTGGATTTCTTCGCCGGACTGCCGCTGGCGCTGTTGCGCGAGGACCTGCGCATTGTGCATGCGTGCTGGAGCGAGGAGTCCTTGTCGCGGATCGCCTCTTCTGGCGCCTCCACGCTGCGCGCCGCTTTCGAGCATTTCGAAGCAGAGACGGATCGCCAGCTCGCTGCGCTCGGCCTGCTGGAACGATCACGTGCCGAGAAGGACGCTCACGACCTCAGGGATGCCAGCGCCCTGCCGCCCCTGCTGGAGGCTACGGCGCACGTGGATGAACTGCGGCAGATGGGCAATCCCGTGCGTGTGGTGACGTCCGGCGTTGAGCGTGTTGCCAGGGTACCGTTCTTCAGCAGCGGCCAGTGGCGGATGGTGGATCGCATTGCGTGGTGGCTCGAGTACGGCGAGGAGACGCCGGTTGTCGTCGGGCATTACTGGCGCTGGCCTATGGCCGTGGACCGGAAGGCTTTTGGGAAGGACGGCCCGGACCTGTTCGCGACCGTGCGGCCACATGAGTGGCTCGGGCCCCGCCGCAACGTGTTCTGCGTCGATTTCGGCATTGGCCGCCGCTTCCGTGAGCGTGAGCTTGGCCTCGCCGAGGGGAGTTGCGGGAGGCTGGGCGCGCTTCGCTGGCCGGAGCGTCAGCTGGTCTTCGACACCGGCCACAGGGCGGCAACGAAATAGCCTGCGCCAGTGGCGCGCAGGCCTGGAGGTATACCGGATGACTGACGAGAATGTATCGGGATGTCCGAGGTGCTGGCCGGAGAGCGCGGAGAATGCTTGGGCTGCGCTAGCGGGCCTGGTCCCGGAACGCCGGCTCGT
>QGUX01000368.1 GCA_003242275.1 Pseudomonadota bacterium
GCGGTTGGCGCACCACAGCTCCCCTCGCCCGCCCCCCCTGGGTTCCTGGGGCCACGTCGCAGTTCACTCCCGGCGTGTAACCCGGTCCCAGTCCCACCATGAATCCCGCCATTCCCCTGAGGTCGGGGCGGACGGCGTCGCGGCGCATGGTGGCTTCGACAAGCGCATCGAAGGCAATCGCTGAAGTGAGCAGCGATTCATCCTGTGTCACCACGGGAATGCACCGGCCTTCCCGCCAGCAGGCCTCCACTTCGGCCACCGACTGCACATGGCGCGCGCTGACCCCCTCCAGGGTGCTCTCGCCGTCGAAGAGCGCGTCAGTGAAGGCCATGCCGCGCCGCGCATGCGGCGATTTCGGGCGTTCCGCGATCAGCACCTGGACGCCCCGCCGGAACAGGCCATGCGCCACGGCCGATCCCACGTCGCCACCGCCCACCACGAGCACGCGGAGCCTGGATTGCGGCGGAGCAGGATATGCATTCGGGTACATATTGTCGGAACCGTCCACGCGGCAGCTTCAAGGACCTGCATGATATTCTTTCAGGATTCATTCGACCGGTCCGAGGGGTTCCCGTCCCCCGCAGAATCCACGAGATGAGCATCATCAGCACACCCAACGCACCCGAAGTCGCCGTCACCTCCATGGAGCAGATGCGGGGCCGCCTGCGCAGGAAGAGCAAGCTGAAGGGACGCCAGCCCGACCACACCTCGATGGCCGAGGTGCAGGCGCTGATCGGGCCCGGTCCTTACCGCCGCGACCTGCTGATCGAGTACCTGCACAAGCTGAACGACTTCTGTCGCGGCCTGCACGACCGCCACCTCGTGGCGCTGGCGCGACAGATGAACATCCCCATGGCCGAGGTGTTCGAGGTCGCGACCTTCTACCACCACTTCGAGATCCTGCGCGACGGCCAGCAGCCCGCCCGCATCACCGTGCGCGTCTGCGACGGCCTCGCCTGTGCGATGCGCGGTGCGGACGAGCTGCTGAAGAAGCTGCCGGCGCTGCTGGGCGGCGACGTGCGCGTGATCGCCGCGCCCTGCGTGGGCCGCTGCGAGCAGGCGCCCGTGGCCGTGGTCGGCCAGGCACCGGTGGTGCACGCCGACGTGGCCCAGGTCGAGGCCGCGGTGGCGCGCGGCAGCGTGGCCCATCCGCTGGCGCCGGATGACGGCAGCTTCGATCCTGCCGCCGCCGCTCCCGCTCCCATCACCCGCTCGCCCGCCGAGACCACGCCGGCCTACGTGGGCCTGCGCGCCTATCGCGCGCGCGGCGGCTATGCGCTGGCCACGCGCGTGGCGCGCGGCGAGCTTTCCGCCGACGAGGTCATCAAGGTGCTGTCCGACTCGGGCCTGCGCGGCCTGGGCGGCGCCGGCTTCCCGGCCGGCCGCAAGTGGAGCATCGTGCGCGGCCAGCCCGCGCCGCGGCTGATGGCGGTGAACATCGACGAGGGCGAGCCCGGCACCTTCAAGGACCGCACCTACCTCGAGCGCGATCCGCACCGCTTCCTGGAGGGCCTGCTCATTGCCGCGCACGTGGTGGGCACCGAGGCCTGCTACATCTACCTGCGCGACGAGTACCACGGCTGCCGCGCCATCCTCGAGCGCGAGCTGGAGCTGCTGCGCGCCGACCCGCCCTTCGCCCTGCCGCACATCGAGCTGCGCCGCGGCGCCGGCGCCTACATCTGCGGCGAAGAGTCGGCGATGATCGAGAGCATCGAGGGCAAGCGCGGCGAGCCGCGCATGCGCCCGCCGTACATCGCGCAGGTGGGCCTGTTCGGCCGGCCGACGCTGGAACACAACTTCGAGACCCTGTACTGGGTGCGAGACATCGTCGAGCGCGGCGCGGACTGGTTCGCCGGCTTCGGCCGCAACGGGCGCAAGGGCCTGCGCTCCTACAGCGTCAGCGGCCGCGTGCGGGAGCCCGGCGTGAAACTGGCGCCGGCCGGCATCTCGCTGCGCGAGCTGGTGGACGAATTCTGCGGCGGCATGGAGCCCGGCCACGAGCTGTACGCCTACCTGCCCGGCGGCGCCTCCGGCGGCATCCTGCCGGCCAGCATGGCCGACCTGCCGCTGGACTTCGA
>QGUX01000172.1 GCA_003242275.1 Pseudomonadota bacterium
CGGTAGCCCACGTCACGCACCAGCTCATCGACGTCGGCATAGGTGTCGGGCACGTCGCCGAGCTGCAGCGGCAGCAGGTTCTTCTCGGCCTTCTTCCCCAGGCACTTCTCCAGCGTCTCGATGTAGTGCGAGAGGTCCACCGGGCGGTTGTTGCCGATGTTGTAGACGCGGTACGGCGCGCTGCTGGTGGCCGGGTCCGGATCATCGCTGTTCCAGGCCGGGTCGGGGGTGGCGATGCGGTCCAGCGCCCTCACCACGCCCTCGGCGATGTCCTCCACGTAAGTGAAGTCTCGCTTGTGGTGGCCGTGGTTGAACACGTCGATGGGCTTGCCGGCCAGGATGTTCTTCGTGAACAGGAACAGCGCCATGTCGGGCCGCCCCCACGGGCCGTAGACGGTGAAGAACCTCAGGCCGGTCACCGGCAGGCGGAACAGCGCGGCGTAGTTGTGCGCCATCAGCTCGTTGGCGCGCTTGGTGGCGGCATAGAACGACAGCGGGTGGGTGGCCGCCTGGTGCACCGAGAAGGGCATCTTCGTGTTGGCGCCGTACACCGAACTGGTGGAGGCGAACACCAGGTGCTCCACGCCGTTGTGCCGGCAGCCCTCCAGCACGTTCAGCGTGCCGGTGATGTTGCTGTCCACGTAGGCCTGCGGGTTCTCGAGTGAGTAGCGCACGCCGGCCTGGGCGGCCAGGTGCACCACCCGGTCGAAGCGCTCGGCCTTGAACAGCGCCGCCATGCCGGGGCCGTCGGCCAGGTCCAGCCTGGCGAAGCGGAAGCCGGGCCGCGGTGTCAGGCGCGCCAGGCGCGCCTCCTTCAGCGCCGGGTCGTAGTACGCATTGAGGTTGTCGAGGCCGACCACCTCGTCGCCGCGGTCGAGCAGCTTGTGGGAAACGAAGGAGCCGATGAACCCGGCGGCGCCGGTGACGAGGATTTTCACGTTGGATTCCTGGATCTGTTACAGCCGGCCGTCCACGTCCTTGCGGCCGAACACATGCTTGATGTCGTAGATCACGCTCCGGGGCCTGGTCAGGCGGCGGATGGCGCGGATGCCCATGTCCTTGAACTCCTGGTGCGCCACGGCCACCACCACGGCGTCGTAGCGCCCGCGGCCGAGGCGCGGGATGGGCGTGATGCCGTACTCGTGCCGGGCTTCCTGCGCATTGACCCAGGGGTCGTAGACATCGACCCTGGCGCCGTACTTGCCCAGCTCCTGGATGATGTCCACCACCTTCGAGTTGCGCAGGTCCGGGCAGTTCTCCTTGAACGTCAGGCCCAGCACCAGCACGCGCGAACCCTTCACGTGGATGCGCTTGCCGGTCATCAGCCGCACGATCTCGGCGGCCACGTACAGCGGCATGTTGTCGTTCAGCCGCCGCCCGGCCAGGATCATCTCGGGGTGGTAGCCGATGGCCTGCGCCTTGTGCGTCAGGTAATAGGGGTCGACGCCGATGCAGTGCCCGCCCACCAGGCCCGGCCGGAACGGCAGGAAGTTCCACTTGGTACCGGCGGCCAGCAGCACCTCCTCGGTGTCGATGCCGAGGCGGTTGAAGATGAGCGCCAGCTCGTTGATCAGCGCGATGTTCACGTCGCGCTGGGTGTTCTCGATCACCTTGGCGGCCTCGGCCACCTTGATGCTGGAAGCCTTGTGGGTGCCGGCCCGGATGATGCTCGCGTACAGGCCGTCGACGAAGTCGGCGACCTCAGGCGTGGAGCCGGAGGTGACCTTCTTGATGTCAGGCAGGCGGTGCTGCTTGTCGCCCGGGTTGATGCGCTCGGGGCTGTAGCCGGCGAAGAAGTCGCGGTTGAACTTCAGGCCGGAAACGCGCTCGAGGATGGGCACGCAGACCTCCTCGGTGCAGCCCGGATACACGGTGGACTCGTACACCACCACGTCGCCCTTCTTCAGCACCGTGCCCAGCGACTCGCTGGCCTTGACCAGCGGCGTGAGGTCGGGCGCCTTGTGCTCGTCGATGGGCGTGGGCACCGTGACGATGTAGACATTGCACTTCTTCAGGTCCTTGATGCTGGACGTGAAGGTCAGGCGCGTGGCGGCCTTCAGCTCCTGCCGCGACACCTCCAGGGTGCTGTCGCGCCCGGCGGCCAGCTCCTTGATGCGCGCATCCTTGATGTCGAAGCCCACGGTGGGATAGAACCGGCCGAACTCCACGGCCAGGGGCAGTCCCACGTAGCCCAGGCCCACCACGCCGATCCGGCACTTCTTGTTCGTCTTCACTTGTTTCCCTTGGGTCCTTCTGGAATTGCGGAAAAGCCGCAGGCTACTGCCACAGCACCTTGCCGCCGCTGGCCTTCATCACCCGCTGCATGAACTCCTCGTGCGCGGCGGCTTCCTCGTCGTTGGCCGCGACCACCTTCAGCGGCACCTCGGTGGTCACCACCCGCACCGACTCGGTGGCGCCGGCGGCCATCACCGCCCCGACGGTGGAGACCTCCTCCAGCGCCAGTGCGCTCTGCCCGCCGGTCATGGCCAGGTACACGTCGGCCAGGATGCGCGCGTCGAGCAGTGCGCCGTGCAAGGTGCGGTGCGAGTTGTCGATGCTGTAGCGCTTGCACAGCGCATCGAGGCCGTTGCGCTGCCCCGGGTGCATCTCGCGCGCCAGCGCCAGGGTGTCGAGCACGCGGCAGCGGCTCAGGATGGTGACCAGCTCGCGGCGGGCGGAGCGGCACCACAGGGCCAGTTCCGCGTCGAGGAAGGCGACGTCGAAGGGCGCGTTGTGGATGATCAGCTCGGCGCCGTCGATGAACTCCAGCAGCCGCTCGGCCACGTCGCAGAAGCGCGGCTTGTCGGCGAGGTCGCGCAGCGTGATGCCGTGCACCTGCACGGCGCCCTCGTCGATCTCGCGCCCGGGGTTGAGGTATTCGTGGAAATGCCGCCCGGTGGGACGGCGGTTGACCAGCTCGACACAGCCGATCTCGATGATGCGATGGCCGTCCTTGGGCTCCAGGCCAGTGGTTTCCGTATCCAGTACTACCTGTCGCAAGCGCGCCTCCTCACACGTTCCATCTTATCCCAAGCAGCGCGTCGATGGCCTCGTTGGCGAGCTGGTCGGCGCGCTCGTTGCCCGCATCGCCGGCGTGTCCGCGCACCCAGCGCCAGGTAATGCGATGTCCGTCACAGGCCGCATCCAGCGCCTGCCACAGGTCCTGGTTCTTCACCGGCTTCCGGTCCGCGGTGCGCCAGCCGCGCGCCTTCCAGGCCGGCAGCCACTCCTGGATGCCGGTGCACACGTACTTCGAGTCGGTGTACAGCGTGACCTCGACGGGACGCTTCAGCGCGCGCAGCGCCTCGATGGCCGCGGTGAGTTCCATGCGGTTGTTGGTGGTCTCGGGATCGGCGCCCGAGATCTCGCGGCGGCGCTCGCCGGCGATCAGCACGGCGCCCCACCCTCCAGGCCCCGGGTTGCCCCTGCAGGCGCCGTCCGTGTAGATGGTCACCTCGGTCACGAGGTGTGGCGTCGCGTGGGTTCGGGCAGCGCGCTGCCGAACACCGGCCGGCGCTCGCGCTGGGAGAAGCGCAGCTTCAGCGGCGTCATGCGGTACACGTGCTTGCGGGCGCACAGCAGCCAGGCGGCCGCGGGCATGGGATTGAACAGGCCGCGGCGCAGGATGCGGCGCTGGTCGGTGCGCTGCAGGCCCCACGGGCGGCTGTAGAGGTAGCGCTTGCGCTGCACGATTTCGTAGCCGAGCAGCTCGAGCCAGTCGACCACGCGCCCCGGGCCCAGCATCTGCTTCAGGCCCGGTGGATAGCCGGCGCGCGAGGCGGCCGCGCGCAGGCCCCACAGGCTCACGGGACGGAAGCCCATCACGATGAGCTGGCCTTCCCCGTGCAGCACGCGGTCGGCCTCGCGCACGATGGCATGCGGATCGGGGGCGAACTCCAGCGTGTGGGGCAGCAGCACCGCATCCACCGAGGCGGTCTGCACCGGCAGGGCCTCCAGCTCCGCGACCAGGTCCACTTCGCCACCCGAACAGACGTCCTCGCGCGTGCCGATGACGGTCTGGCGGCGCGTGCGGCTGCTGGAGAGCAGCTCGCGCGAGAGGCCCCACGTGCCCAGCTGCAGCAGCTCGAGCCCGAAGACATCATCGAGCAGGCCGCGCAGCAGCGCGGCTTCGGCGGCCAGCAGCTGGCGTCCGAGCGGGCTGCCGAGCCATTCTGCGGGGGCGGGAGGGTTCATCGCGTTATGCAAAAAACCTTGGCAAATCTGTGAACCCGCCGGTTAAATACGGGCCGGAAAAATCATAGGCTGTTCCATCATCCGGGACCATCCGGCCGCTGGCAAATCGGAGGTAATTCAAAGGTGAACCGGGGCTGGCGCCTGCGCCTGAACCTGACCCTGATCACGCTGGCGGCACTGGCCGGCTGCTCGGGCGTGCCCGAGCGCCCGCAGGCGCAGCAGGAAGTGGTCCAGGCCGAGGTCGAGGCCGAGCCGGTGCACCCCATGCTCTCCGAGCCGGTGCCCGTCGAGGTGCCCTCCGGGGAAGAGACGCTGGCCGGGGCCGAACCCGAGCCCGAGCCGGTGGGCGACCTGCTCGACCGCGTGCGCGCGGGCCTGAAGCTGGGCACCCACCACCACTCCCGCATCGACAAGGAAGCCGACTGGTTCGCGCGCAACCCGGAGTACGTGGAGCGCGTGTTCCAGCGCGCCGCGCCTTACCTGCACTACATCGTCGAGGAAGTGGAGCGCCGCGGCCTGCCGCTGGAACTGGCGCTGCTGCCGGTGATCGAGAGCGCCTTCCAGCCCTTCGCCTACTCGCGCGCGCGCGCCATGGGCCTGTGGCAGTTCATCCCCACCACCGGCACGCGCTTCAACCTGAAGCAGGACTGGTGGTACGACGGCCGCCGCGACATCGTCGCCTCCACCCAGGCCGCGCTCGACTACCTGACCTACCTGCATGACCACTTCGACGGCGACTGGCTGCACGCCATCGCCGCCTACAACACCGGCGAGGGCAACGTGGCCCGCGCCATCCGCAGGAACCGCGCCGAGAAGAAGCGCGTGGACTTCTGGAACCTGCGCCTGCCGGCCGAAACGCGCGCCTACGTGCCGCGGCTGCTGGCGATGGCGGCCATCGTCGCCGAGCCGGAGAAGTACGGCCTGTCGATCGAGGGCATCCCCGACAAGCCCTACTTCGAGGAAGTGGAGACCGGCGGCCAGATCAGCATCGAGGTGGCGGCCGAGCTGGCCGGCATCACCACCGAGCAGATGTACGACCTGAACCCGGCCTACCACCGCTGGGCCACCGACCCGACCGGTCCGCACCGCCTGCTGGTGCCGGTGGAGTCCGCCGCGGCCTTCCGCGAGAGCCTGCTGCAGCTCACCCCCGACCAGCGCCTGCGCGTGGAGCGCTACACGGTGCGCGAGGGCGACACGGTGAGCAGCATCGCGCAGCAGTTCGGCACCAGCCCGCAGGTGCTGCGCGAGCTCAACCAGCTCGGCAACGCCAACAACGTGGTGGTGGGCGCCGAGCTGCGCGTGCCGTCGAAGGTCTCCTCGCTGCCGGCCGTGGTGCTGCAGGCCGCGGCGCGGGTGGACTCGCGCGGGCCGGATGCGGTGCGCGCCGTGCACGTGGTGCGCAAGGGCGACACCCTGTCGGGCATCGCCAGGCGCTACAAGGTCAGCGTGGCCACGCTGGCCCGCATCAACGGCATCCGCACCGACTCCATCCTGCGCATCGGCCAGCGCATCCGGCTGCACGCCGAGGGCGGTGGCGTCATCGCTTCTGCCTCCGGCGGCGGCGGCGAGATCATCGTCAGCGACGACGGCCAGCAGGTCACCTACGTGGTCCAGCGTGGCGATACCCTGTCGGCGATCGCGCGCACGCTGAAGGTGCCGGTGTCGGCGCTGCGCAGCTGGAACAACCTGGACGGCAATCTCATCCACCCCGGCCAGCGCCTGGTGGCGTATCCGGGCCAGGGGTCCTGAACTGCTATCATCCCGCCCCATTCGTCTGGTCTTGAAATGGGGCTGAAATGGGAATCCTCTCCGGCAAGCGCGCGCTGATCGTCGGCGTCGCCACCGACCGTTCCATCGCCTGGGGCATCGCGCAGTCCATGCACGAGCACGGCGCCGAACTGGCCTTCACCTACGGCAACGAGAAGCTCAGGGAGCGCGTGGCGCCGCTGGCGGCCTCGGTGGGCTCGGACATCGTGCTGCCCATGGACGTGACCGTGGACGCCGAGATCGACGCGGTGTTCGCCGAGCTGGGCAGCCGCTGGGGATCGCTGGACATCCTGGTGCATGCCGTGGCGTTCGCGCCGCGCGAGGCCCTGGCCGGTGACTTCGTCTCCAGCACCACCCGCGAGGCCTTCGCCATCGCCCACGACGTCTCCAGCTACAGCCTGACGGCGCTGGCCCGGGCCGCGCTGCCGCTGATGCAGGGCCGCAACGGCGCGGTGCTCACCCTCTCCTACCTCGGCGCCGTGCGTTCGGTGCCGGCCTACAACGTGATGGGCCTCGCCAAGGCCAGCCTGGAGGCCAACGTGCGCTTCCTGGCGGCGGACCTGGGGCCCAGGGGCATCCGCGTCAACGGCATCTCCGCGGGCCCCATCAAGACGCTGGCGGCCGCCGGCATCCCGGGCCTGCGCAAGATGCTCGCGCACGTGGCCCAGGCCTCGCCGCTGCGCCGCAATGTCACCCAGGAGGACGTGGGCAAGGCCGCGACCTTCCTGTGCTCGGACATGGCCAGCGGCGTGACCGGCGAGATCCTCTACGTGGATGGTGGCTTCTCCACCGTCGGCATGAGCTTCGGCGGCGAAGCCGAGGGCTGAAAGCCCCCGGCCTGCCGCAAAAAAGCGGGCGGGTGTCGCCACCCGCCCGTCCCTGCCGCCAGCCACCCCGGCCAGTAGGGGGATTTCACCGCGGATGGCGGTTCAGGGCACGAATCGGCAGAAGTACACCGGCTTGTGGATCGGCACGCCGTTGAGCGTGGACCGGATGCCCAGTATCTCGGTGTTGCACCAGTCCGTGGGCTCCGGCGGGAAGTACATGGCCGGCGCCTCGGCATAGAACTGGTCCGGTGTCGCGATGTGGAAGTAGGTCGGCGACGGCGAGCGCCCGTCGATGGCCTGCGAGCCACCCGGGATCCTGGCCATGTACTCGGGCAGCGTGCCGATGTCCACCTGGCCGGCGCCGGAGCCGATGAACTGCGGGAACTTGAAGTCCACCGACTCCACGAAGCCCGACAGCGAGTACGGCGGCGACTGGTTGGTGGCCGGCCGCGGCCACGGATAGCAGCCGTTGATGGACGGGCGCCGGGTGTACAGGCCCGAGGACATGGTCACGTCGGGCATGGTGAAGCAGGCGTCGTTCATCGTGTACACGCCCACGATGCCCACGTGGGTGCCGTAGTAGGTCTCGCGGTCGAACACCCACAGGCGGCGGCTGTCGGCCGCCAGCCAGGCGCCGGTCATCTGCCCGGGAACGGACGGCGGCGCCGTCAGCACCCAGCCCATGCTCGCCTCCGGCGAGTGGTCGCTCGCGTCCGTGCAGGCGGGCAGCGGACCGACCGGGACGGCGTGGTACTGGCAGCCGCTGAAGGTGCCGCTGATGCGGCCCGGCGTGGAGGTGTCCACCCCGGTCATCAGGGCGTGCCGCACGTCGCCGACCAGCACTGTCCCCGGCAGTTCCCTTTTCCACACTTACGCCGCCGCCGAAAAGGGAAAGGGAAAAACATGTGGACTGCCGACTATTAA
>QGUX01000173.1 GCA_003242275.1 Pseudomonadota bacterium
TGTACGGTTTGTGGGGTCGGAAATTTGTTTAAGGGACCGGATGCGACCCAGGCCGAGGTCCTTGAGGATCTGCGCGCCGATGCCGTAGGTGCGCAGCACCGACTGCTCGCGCTGGTTCGCCGTGGGCTCGCGCCGCGCCAGTCCCTGCACGGCATCGGCCAGCGCCCGGGGCGTCTCCGGCTCGCGCAGCACCACCAGCGCGCCGCAGGGCTCGGCGGCAATGCGCTTGAGGGCATCGCGCAGCGTCCAGGCGCGCGGGTCCGAACGCACGCCCAGCAGGTCGCGCAACGTGTCGGCCACGTGCACGCGCACCAGCGGCAGCGCACCGGCCCCGGACAGGTCGCCGCGCACCAGCGCCAGGTGCAGGTCGCGGTGCACGTGGTCCTCGTAGCACAGGAGATCGAAGGGGCCGAACTCGGTGTCGACGCGGCGCTGCGCGATGCGCTCCACCGTGCGCTCGGTGCGCAGGCGGTAGCGGATCAGGTCGCGGATGGTGCCCATGCGCAGCCCGTGCCGGCGCGCGAAGGCCTCCAGCTCGGGACGGCGGGCCATGGTGCCGTCGTCATTCATGATCTCGACGATCACTGCCGCCGGCGTCAGTCCCGCCAGCCGCGCCAGGTCGCAGCCGGCCTCGGTGTGGCCGGCACGCGTGAGCACGCCGCCGGGCTGCGCCATCAGCGGGAAGATGTGGCCCGGCTGCACCAGATCCTCGGGCTTCGCGTTCTCGGCCACGGCAGTGCGCACCGTGTGCGCACGGTCGTAGGCCGAGATGCCGGTGGTGATGCCCTCGGCCGCCTCGATGGAGACGGTGAAGTTGGTGCGCCCCAGGCGGTCGGTGTCGCTGACCATCAGCGGCAGGCGCAGCTGCGCGCAGCGCTCGCGGGTCAGCGTCAGGCAGATCAGGCCGCGCCCGTAGCGCGCCATGAAATTGATGTCCTCGGGCCGCACCTTGGACGCGGCCATCACGAGGTCGCCCTCGTTCTCGCGGTCCTCGTCGTCGACGATCACCACCATGCGGCCGGCGGCGATGTCGGCGAGGATCTCCTCGATCGGGGCGAAAGGACTGGCTGGGGTTTCGACGAGGCGGGGGCCGGCGCTCATGGGCGGATTGTACCAGCGGCGCAGGGGCGCCTCGCGGCCGCGCCGCCGAAGAGCTTATGCGGCCGGCGGGGAGCCGGCCCCGGCCTCATTCCTCGTAGGTCTCGACCAGCATGCGCAGCTCGGTGATGCCGGTGGGCGGCACATCGACCACGCGCGAGTAATTGGCACGCGTCTCGGAATGCCACACGCTGATGCGCACGCGCTCGGGCACGCCGCTGAAGCTCACCCGGCCGAACACGTCGGAGAAAGCCGCGGTGCGGAAGTAATCGCGGTGGTCGTTGAGACCCTCGATGTCGACCCGCGCCTTCTGCAGCGGCCGGCCGGCATAATCGGTGATGGTCAGGGTCACGCGCCCCGTGTTGAACTTCACCCGCTCGTGTGCGTCGCCGAGGTCGACCGGGCCGTCCTTGGGCATCGACGCACAGCCCGCCGCCAACGCAAGACCCAGCATCGCCGCGAGGCGGACAGCGGGATGCTGGAGGCTCCTGAACGACATGGAAGTGTCCTCCGTTGCGGCGTGAGCCTACACCCGCGCCATGAGCGCGGAAAGGTCCCTGTTGCGCCGCAACATCAGATGCCCAGCGCGCGCTGCACATAGCGCGCGAGCAGGTCCACTTCGAGGTTCAGGAGGCGCCCGGGAGCGGCCTGGCGGAAGGTGGTGAGCTCGACGGTGTGGGGGATCAGGTTCACCCCGAAACCGCGGTCGTCCACCTCGTTGACGGTCAGGCTGACACCGTCCAGCGCGACCGAGCCCTTGGGCGCGATGAAGCCCGCCAGCGCCGGCGGCGGCTCGATGGTCAGGCGCATCGAGCGCGCGTCGCGGGCCATCGAGGTGATGCGCGCGATGCCGTCGACATGGCCGCTCATCAGGTGGCCGCCGAGCGGATCGCCGACACGCAGCGCCGCCTCGAGGTTCACCGCCTCGCCCACCGCCAGCCGCCCCAGCGTCGTCAGCGCCAGCGTCTCGCGCGACACGTCGGCGATGAAACGGCCATCCCGCCACTCCACCACGGTCAGGCACACGCCGCTGACGGCGATGCTCTCTCCCACGGCGAGGCGCGCGGGCTCCACGCGCGCCGCCAGCGCGCCGGCGTCGATGGCCAGGCGCAGGTCGCCGCCGCGCTCCTCGCGTTCCACGACCTGGCCGACGGCCTGCACGATACCCGTGAACATCAGTTCCCCTTCACCAGCGTCAGGCACAGATCCTCGCCCACCTGCCGCACGTTGGCGAAACGCAGCCTGGGACGCGCGGCCAGCGCCGCCAGCGGCGGCAGCGCGGCCAGCGGACGGCCCGGGCCGAGCAGCGTGGGCGCGAGATAGAGCACCAGCTCGTCGAACAGGCCTTCCCGCAGGAAGGCACCGGCCAGCTCCGCGCCGGCCTCGACCCACACCTCGTTGGCGCCCCGCGCGGCCAGCAGGCGCAGCACCGCGGGCAGATCGGGACGGGCGCCGTGCGCGGGCACGATCGCCACTTCGGCGCCGGCCCGCTCCAGCGCGCGGCGGCGGTCCGGGTGGTCGGGCACGCCGTACACCAGCACCCTGCCCTCGCGGCCGAGGACACGGGCCGTGGGTGGCGTGCGCAGCTGCGAGTCGAGCACCACACGCAGCGGCTGGCGCGTGCATCCGGGCAGCCGCACGTCGAGGGCGGGGTCGTCGGCGAGCACGGTGCCGATGCCGGTGAGCACCACCGAGCTGCGGGCGCGCGCATGCTGCACGTCCGTGCGCGCCGCCTCGGAAGTAATCCAGCGGCTCTCGCCATTCTCGAGCGCGGTGCGCCCGTCGAGGCTCGCCGCGACCTTCACGCGCACGAAGGGCAGGCCCTCGCGGCGGCGCTTGAAGTAGCCGGGATTGATCGCGATCGACCGGTCGGCCATCAGCCCGGAGCGCACCCGGATGCCGTGCTCGCGCAAGCGCGCGGCGCCGCGCCCGCTGACCTCGGGATTGGGATCGTCGAGCGCGTACACCACCTCGGCCACGCCGGCGGCGATGAGCGCGTCGGCGCAGGGCGGCGTGCGGCCGAAGTGGCTGCAGGGCTCGAGCGTCACGTAGGCCGTGGCGCCGCGTGCGGCCGGCCCGGCCGCGGCCAGCGCCGCAGGCTCGGCATGTGGTCCGCCGGGACGTTCGTGCCAGCCTTCGGCGATGATGCGACCGTCGCGCACCAGCACGCAGCCCACTCGCGGATTCGGGTCGGTGGTGTTGAGCCCCTTCCCGGCGAGCTCCAGCGCGCGCGCCATCGCGACGCGGTCGGTTTCGCTCCAGGCTTCGCTCATTCCCCGTCACCGGACTCGGGGGTCACGCCCGGCAGCGACAGCTGGTCCTTGCCGGGCTGCGGCGCCGGACGGCGCCGGCGGCTGCGCATGCGCTCGATCTCGCGGTAGAAGGCGTCCACGTCCTGGAAACTCCTGTAAACCGAGGCGAAGCGCACGTAGGCCACCTCGTCCAGGTGATGCAGCTCCTCCATCACCAGCTCGCCGATGACGCGCGAAGGCACCTCGCGCTCGCCCATGCTGCGCAGCTTGTGGCAGATGCGGGAGACGGCCTCGTCCAGCGCCTCGCGGCTCACCGGCCGCTTCTCCAGCGCCCGCTCCATGCCGGCGCGCAGCTTGTGCTCGTCGAAGGGCACGCGGCGCTGGTCCGACTTGACCACCATCGGCATCACCAGCTCCGGCGACTCGAAGGTGGTGAAGCGCTCGCCGCAGGACAGGCACTCGCGGCGGCGCCGGACCTGCGCCCCGCCGCCGGCCAGGCGCGAGTCCGTTACCTTGGTTTCCTCATGTCCGCAGAAGGGACAGTGCATGACGGTCCGCGCCCATGGATTCGGGCCTCACGCGCCCGGCCTGCCGCCGTACACGGGGAAGCGCCGGCACAGTGCCGCCACCTCGTTCTTCACCCGCGCGATCACTTCGGGCGCGCCCATGGCGTCGATGATATCCGCGATCCAGCCGGCCACCTGCACCATCTCCGCCTCCTTGAAGCCGCGGGTGGTGGAGGCCGGCGTGCCGATGCGCAGGCCGCTGGTCACCGTCGGCGGGCGGGGGTCGTTGGGCACGGCGTTCTTGTTCACCGTGATGTGCGCCTTGCCGAGCGCGGCGTCGGCCTCCTTGCCCGTCATCTGCTTGTCCGACAGGTCGAGCAGGAACAGGTGGTTGTCGGTGCCGCCCGAGACCACCTTGTAGCCGCGGCGCTGGAAGGCGCCGGCCATGGCGCGCGCATTGGCCAGCACCTGCTGCTGGTACTCCTTGAATTCGGGCTGCAGCGCCTCCTGGAAGGCCACCGCCTTGGCGGCGATCACGTGCATCAGCGGACCGCCCTGCGTGCCGGGGAAGACCAGCGAATTGAGTTTCTTCTCGATCTCCGGGTTGGCGCGCGCCAGGATCAGGCCGCCGCGCGGGCCGCGCAGGGTCTTGTGCGTGGTGCTGGTGACCACGTCGGCGAAGGGCACGGGGTTGGGATACAGGCCGGTGGCCACCAGGCCGGCCACGTGCGCCATGTCCACCAGCAGGTACGCGCCCACCGCGTCGGCCACGCGGCGGAAGCGCGCGAAGTCGAGCTGGCGCGAGTACGCGGAGAAGCCGGCGATGATGAGCTTCGGCTTCTCCGCCAGCGCGATGCGCTCCATCTCGTCGTAGTCGATGCGGCCGTCGTCGGCCTTCAGGCCATAGGACAGCGCGCGGTACAGCCTGCCGGAGAAGTTCACCTTCGAGCCGTGCGTGAGGTGGCCGCCATGGTCGAGACTCATGCCGAGCAGGGTGTCGCCCGGTTCGAGCAGCGCCATCATCGCCGCGGCATTGGCCTGGCTGCCCGAGTGCGGCTGCACGTTGGCGAAGTCGGCGCCGAACAGGCGCTTTGCGCGGTCGATGGCCAGCTGCTCGACCACGTCGACGTATTCGCAGCCGCCGTAGTAGCGCTTGCCCGGGTAGCCTTCGGCGTACTTGTTGGTCAGCACCGAGCCCTGCGCCTCCAGCACGCGCGGGCTGGCGTAGTTCTCCGAGGCGATCAGCTCGATGTGCTCCTCCTGCCGCACGCGCTCGGCGTTGATGGCGCGCGCCAGGTCGGGGTCAAAACGCTCGATCGTCATCGACTCGGAATACATAGGACACGGGACTCCAGCAAAAAGGCGCCCATGTTACCCAAAATCCGCCGCTACGCGGCCAGCAGGGCCTCGACCACGGCATTCCAGCCGGCCGCGACATTGCCCCGGTCGTAACCCCCTCCCCCCAGCGCCAGCACCCGGCCATGGCCGAGCCGGTCCGCCAGCTGCGCCAGCTCGCGCGCGGCCCGCGCATGGCAGGCGGGCGTGAGCGCCAGGTGGGTCAGCGGGTCGCCCCCCAGGCTGTCGGCCCCGCACTGCAGGATGAAAAAGTCGGGCGAAAAGGCGGCAACGTGCGCCATCACGCGCTCCCAGGCGGCGCCGAACTCCGCCTCGCCGGCGCCCGGCGGCAGCGGGATGTTCAGCTTGGTGCCGCGCGCCTCGCCGCTGCCGCACTCCTCCGCCCGGCCGCTGCCTGGGTACAGGAAGCGGCCGTCCTCATGCAGATCGGCGAAAACCACATACGGATCGGATTCGAAGGGATAGAACACGCCGTCGCCGTGGTGGGCGTCGATGTCCACGTAGGCCACGCGCGGCACGCCGGCCGCGCGCAGGGTCTCGATCAGCACGCCGCAGTCGTTGAAGATGCAGAAGCCCGCCGCGCCGTCGCGCACGGCGTGGTGCAGCCCGGCAATTGGCACGAAGGCGCGCCGCGCCTGTCCGGACAGCAGCGCGGCGGCGGCATTGAGTGTGGCGCCAACCACCTGCGCGGCCGCCTCGTAGCAGCCGCGGAAGGCCGGCGTGTCGCCGGCATCGAGGAATCCGGCGCCTTCCTGCGACAGCGTGCGCACCCGCTCCACGTAGCGCGGTGTGTGGAAGCGCAGCAGCTCCTGCTCGCTGGCCTCGCGCGAACAGCGCCTCAGGCAGCGCGAGGACAGGCCGCGCGCCTGGAATTCCGCCAGGAACGCGGCGAGCCGGTCGGGCCCGAAGGGATGCCCGTTGGGAAAGCCATACCGCCCGATCGCCTCGTCGGCGATGACCACCACGCCGGCCGGATCCGCCGGCTTTGTCGAAAGGGCGTCCACGCGCCCGGCAGATTATCATTGCCGGATGGCCCAATACATCTACACCATGAATCGCGTCTCGAAGGTGGTGCCGCCCAAGCGCATCATCCTGCGGGACATCTCCCTTTCCTTCTTCCCCGGCGCGAAGATCGGCGTGCTCGGCCTGAACGGCGCGGGCAAGTCCACGCTGCTGCGGATCATGGCCGGCGTCGACAAGAACTACGAGGGCGAAGCGCGCGCGCAGACCGGCATCCGCGTGGGCTACCTGCCGCAGGAGCCCGAGCTCGACCCGAAGCAGACCGTGCGCGAGGCGGTGATGCAGGGCCTCGGCGAGACCTTCCAGAAGCTGCAGCGCTTCAACGAGATCAGCGAGAAGTTCGCCGAGCCCATGTCCGACGACGAGATGAACGCGCTGCTCGAGGAGCAGGCCAAGCTGCAGGACGCCATCGACGCCGCCGGCGGCTGGGAACTGGAGCGCAAGCTGGAGATCGCCGCCGACGCGCTGCGCCTGCCCGAGTGGGACGCGGTGATCGGCAAGCTCTCCGGCGGCGAGAAGCGCCGCGTGGCGCTGTGCCAGCTGCTGCTGTCGCAGCCGGACATGCTGCTGCTCGACGAGCCCACCAACCATCTCGACGCCGAGTCGGTGGCGTGGCTGGAACGCTACCTCGAGGAGTATCCCAGCACCGTGATCGCGGTGACGCATGACCGCTACTTCCTCGACAACGTGGCCGAGTGGATCCTCGAACTCGACCGCGGCCACGGCATCCCGTGGCAGGGCAACTATTCCTCGTGGCTGGAACAGAAGGAGAAGCGCCTGGCGCAGGAGGAGCGCCAGCAGGAGAGCCTGAAGAAGATGCTCGAGAAGGAACTCGAGTGGGTGCGCTCGAATCCCAAGGCCCGCCAGGCCAAGAGCAAGGCGCGCCTGCAGCGTTTCGAGGAACTCTCCTCGCAGGAATTCCAGAAGCGCAACGAGACCAACGAGATCTACATCCCGCCGGGAGAGCGGCTGGGCGACGTGGTCATCGAGGTGGAGAACCTCACCAAGGGCTTCGGCGACCGGCTGCTGATCGACAACCTCAGCTTCAGCCTGCCCAGGGGCGGCATCGTGGGCATCATCGGCCCCAACGGCGCGGGCAAGACCACGCTGTTCCGCATGCTCACCGGCCAGGAGAAGCCCGACGCCGGCAGGATCACCATCGGCCCGACGGTGAAGCTGGCCTACGTCGACCAGTCGCGCCAGGCGCTGAACGACAGGAACACCGTCTGGCAGGAGATCTCCGGCGGCAACGACATCATCAAGGTCGGCAACTACGAGACCTCCTCGCGCGGTTACGTGGGCCGCTTCAACTTCAAGGGCACGCAGCAGCAGCAGCTGATCGGCGAGCTCTCCGGCGGCGAGCGCAACCGCGTGCACCTGGCCAAGGTGCTCAAGTCCGGCGGCAACGTGCTGCTGCTGGACGAGCCCACAAACACCCGTTCTT
>QGUX01000369.1 GCA_003242275.1 Pseudomonadota bacterium
TGTGACCCCCCAGCTGTTGATTCGTTTGGGCCCCCGGGACCCTCACGCCCGGCGCCCAGCAGGGTGGCCGCGGCATCGCGCGCCTCCCACGTTCCCGCGTCGGTGAAGCGGATGGTGACCGTGTCGGTCAGGCCGGGGTGGCCCGGATCCAGCACCTCGCCGGCCGAGATCGTGGCGGTGCCGGCGTTGGCGGAAGCCGCCACCGTCCGCACCGGCGCCGCCGCGGCCACGCGCGAGGGATCGCTGACCACGGTGCGGAAGCCGCCGATGGCGGTGGCCGTGGGCCGCAGCAGGAACTGGTCGCCATCGGCCGCGTTGCCGTCGACCTGCACGGACAGGCCGTCGAACTCCAGCGCCCCCGTGCCGGAAACGGTGAAGTTCACCGGGGCGCCGGTGTCGGCGCGACGCACGGTCCAGTTGCCTCCCTCGTGCCGCAACACATAGTCGTGGACCGTGAGGGCGCCGACGTCGGTGCGGGTCGCGGTCAGGGTCGCGGTGCCGTCGTTGGTGCGCGCGCCCAGCGCCTCGGCGCCGCCCACGGCGAAGAAGTCCCCGCCCGGGTCGCCATGCAGGTCGACGCCACGACGATGCTGCGCGTTGGTGACTTCGGCAAGCGCGACCGCCATGCGTCCCAGCTCGTTGCGGGCCGGATCGATCAGCTCGCGGCGCGCATCCAGCAGGCCGCCGACGCTGCCGCCGCTGAGCGAGGACGAGATGTCCACAGTGCCGCCGTTGGTCCTGAAGGCCAGCGAAACGCGGCCGGGCAGGAAGCCATCGGGCTGCGCCACCAGTTCCGATGCGAGGTTGCCCAGCACCAGCGGCTGGCCATTGCCCACGAACACGTTGATGGTGCCATCGTCCTGGCGGACGATGGTGGTGTCCAGCCGCTCGGCCAGCTGCGCCAGCTGCTGGTCGCGCGCGTCCAGCAGGTCCGCCGGCGCCGAGCCGGTCTGGGTGCTGGCGCGCATGATCTCCTGGTTGAGGTGTGCGATGTTGCGCGCGATGCCCGTGATGGTCGCGGCCTCGGCGCGCAGCTGCTCGTTGATCTGTGCGTCCAGCGCGTCGAGGCGGGATTCGTACGTCTTCAGGCGGGTGGCGAGGTTGCCGGCCTCCGACAGCAGCACCTGGCGCGCGGCGGTGGAGGACGGCGTGTTGGCCAGGTCCTGCAGCGCATTGTTGAACTTCTGCAGCGCCGCCGACAGGCCGGTGGAGGAATCCGCGAACAGGTTGGCCAGCGCGTTGGCCTTCTCCGCGTACACCGTGCTGCGCGAGAAGGCGCTGGACGCGTTGCGCATCTGCAGCGTCAGCAGGTCGTCGCTGAAGCGGCGCACGCCCTGCACCTGCACGCCGGTGCCCAGCGCCGCCCGGCCGAAGAGCTCCGGCGGGCTGGTGCCGAGCAGCACGGACTGCCGGCTGTAGCCGGGCGTCGCCACGTTGGCGATGTTGTGGCTGGTGGTCTCCAGCGCCCGCTGGAAGGCGCGCAACCCGGAGATGGAGACATTCAGCATGTCAGGCATGGGCTACGGACCTTTCAGGCGCTGCTTTCCTGGGTTATCGGCGCGGCCTGCGCGGACTTGAGCCGCGCCGCCACGGCGGTGAGCTTGGTGACATAGTCGGGGTCGGTGGCGTAGCCGCCGCGCACCAGCCCGCGGGCGAAGGCCTCGGCGTCGCCGCCGGTGTTCAGCGCTCCGGCGTAGCGGGCGCTGGACTTCAGCAACCCCACATAGTCACGGATGGAGTGTTCGGGCGAATCGTAGGCACGGAAGGTGTCGTTGACGGCCTGCATGCGGCCGTCCAGGAATTCGCGGGTGCGCGAGGACTGCGCGGCGCCGCTCCAGCGGCCACCGGCCTTGATGCCGAACAGGTTGTAGCTGGGACGACCATCCGGCCCGGTGGGCATGGAGCGGCCCCAGCCGGTCTCCAGTGCCGCATGGGCGATCACCAGTTCCGGATCCACGCCGAGCTCGCGCCCCGCGGCGGCGGCCGCTGGCCGGATGGCGCTCACGCACTCGTCGGCATCGCCCGGCCGCCAGTGGGCCGCCCCGCCCGGCATGTCCTTCGCCGTCGCAGC
>QGUX01000370.1 GCA_003242275.1 Pseudomonadota bacterium
GCGTGTTCTGCGGGTTGGTGACCGCCTGGCGCTTGGCCGACTGGCCGACCACCACCTCGTTGTCCTTGGTGAAGGCCACGATGGACGGCGTCGTCCGGTCGCCCTCACTGTTCTCGATCACGCGCGGCTTGCCCGCCTCCATGACGGCGACGCAGGAATTGGTCGTTCCCAGGTCGATACCGATGACTTTGCCCATGTGGTCTTCCTTCAGAGATGCGTGAAACTGGATTGGATATGCGCCAATGTGGAGGCTTCAGGCCCTGCTTCAAGCCCCGTCGGGGGCGCGCGCCACGATCACGCGCGCCGGCCTGAGCAGCCGGCCGTTGAGCTCGTAGCCGCGCTGGATCACCTGCAGCACGGAATTGGGCTCGGCCGTCTCGGAGGGCTGCATGGCCATGGCCTCGTGGCGCTCCGGGTCGAAGGGCTCGCCGGCTGGGTTGATCTCGTTGATCGCGAACTTGGCAAAGGTGGATTTCAGCAGCCGGAGGGTGGCCTCCTGCCCGGCCGCCAGACTGGCCGCATCGGCGCCGGGTCCGCTGGCCACCGCCAGCTCCAGGCTGTCGGCCACGCCCAGCAGCTCCTGGGCAAAGCGCTCCAGGGCGAACTTGTGCGCCTGCTCCACGTCGCGGGCGGCGCGCTTCCTGACGTTGTCCAGCTCGGCCGCGGCGCGCAGCATCTGGTCGCGGGCCTCGCTGGCGCGGGCCTCGGCCTCGGCGAGCTGGGCACGCAGGGCCTTGATCTCCTCGGTGGTGGCGTCCTGGGAGGGGGGGTCCTGCGAGTTCACTGCCGCGTCTTGCTCCACCATTTCATCTCCATAAAAAATCAAGGGCTTGGGGAATCCTTCTCATCCCCATTACGAGGTTTTGGCCGCACTTTGCCGGAAGTTTCTGGGGACTAGCGGCGGGAATTCAAGGCCGCGCCGAGGAGCTTGGCGGTCATGTCGACCACCGGGATGACCCGCTCGTAGGCCATGCGCGTGGGACCGATCACCCCCAGCACCCCCACCGCCCCGCTGGCCGCGCGGTACGGCGCCGCCACCACGCTGCAATCATCGAGGATCTGGTAGCCGGACTCGCTGCCGATGAAGATCTGCACGCCCTGCGCGCCCAGGGAAAGGTCGAGCAGCTGCAGGATGGCGCGCTTCTCGTCGAAGGCCTCGAACAGCTTGCGCAGCTTCTCCACGCTGGAGAGCTCGCCATAGGCCATCAGCTTGGTCTCGCCGGCGATCACCAGCTCCGGGTCGGTGGCCTGTCCCTCGACGAACAGATCGCGCGCCACCGAGATGGTGTCGAGCATTCCCTGGTTCAGCCGCTCGCGCATCTCGGAGAGTTCATCGAGCAGCTTCTGCCGCACCTCCTCCAGCGTGCGGCCGCGGAAGTGCTCGTTCAGCACCGCGGCGGCGCGCCGCAGTTCCTCGGCCGAGACATCGCGCCCCAGGTGCACCACGCGGTTCTGCACCTCGCGGTCGTTGAACACCAGGATGGCCAGCATCCGCTGCTCGGAGAGCGGCAGGAACTCGATGTGCGTCAGCGATGCGGCGCGCGGCGCCTGCAGCGACACCACGCCGGCCAGCTGCGTGATGTTGGACAGCAGCTGCGAGGCCAGCGAGACCAGCGAGCGCGTGTCCTGCGCGCCCTCCAGCCGCGTACGCAGCTGCTCGGCGGCCGCCTCATCCAGTGGCTGCACCTCCAGCAGCGAATCGATGAAGAACCGATAGCCCTTGGCGGTGGGCACGCGGCCGGCCGAGGTGTGCGGCGAGCTGACGAAGCCATAGGCCTCGAGGTCGGCCATCACGTTGCGGATGGTCGCGGAACTCAACGCCATGCCTGAGTCGCGCGAGAGCGTGCGCGAGCCCACTGGCTGGCCGTCGCGGATATAGCACTCGATCAGCACCTTCAGGAGCTGCTGGGCGCGTTCGGACAGCTGGGTTTCTTCGCGGCGTTCCACTTCGCGGCCGTTCCACCAGGGGCGGGGTTTCCGGTGCCAAGACGCTAGCCGCGCCCCCCATCCCGGTCAAGCGGCCCCAAAATGCCGCCGCCGGGCGCCGCCCGGCTCCATTAAA
>QGUX01000371.1 GCA_003242275.1 Pseudomonadota bacterium
AAGCCGCAGAATCTGGGTCTGTCGGGGCGTGAGGTCGGTATCGGGCATGGGGAGCTTCCGTAGCTGGATTTGCATACAGCCTACTGTGGATTTATACAGGTATGCAAGCCCGGCCTGAGATGCTCGACGTCGCCATCGCCGGGGCCGGCCACAATGGCCTGACCTGCGCCGCCTACCTGGCCCGGGCGGGCCTTTCGGTGGCCCTGTTCGAGCGCCGGCCGGTCTATGGCGGCGCCGCGGTCACCGAGGAATTCCACCCCGGCTTCAGGAACTCCACCGCCAGCTACACGGTGAGCCTGCTGCACCCGGGGGTGATCCGCGACCTGAACCTCGCCCGCCACGGCCTGACCATCCTCGAGCGTCCCCTCCTCAACTATGTGGTGGAGGATGAGGGCCGCGGCCTGCGCATCGGTCCCACCGGCGAGCACACGAAGCGGGAGCTGGCGCGCCGCAGCCCCCGTGACGCGGAGCGCTACGACGCCTGGCAGCAGCAGCTCGGCGCCGCGGTCGACCTGCTCAGGAGCCTGCTCACCACCACCCCGCCCACCGACCTGAAACGTGCCCGCGACCTGTGGTCGGCGCTGAAGGCGGCGCGCGCCTTCCGCGCCCTGCCACTGGAAACACAGCGCACCGTGCACGAGCTGTTCACGCGCAGCGCCGGCGATGTGCTCGACGGCTGGTTCGAGGATGAGGCGCTGAAGGCCGCCTTCGGCTTCGACTCCATCGTCGGCACCTTCGCCTCCCCGTACACGCCGGGCAGCGGCTGCGTGCTGCTGCACCACGCCTTCGGCGAGGTGAACGGCAAGGCCGGCCAGTGGGGTCATGCCATGGGCGGCATGGGCGCCATCAGCCGCGCCATCGCGCGCGAGGCCGAGGCGCATGGTGCGCGCATCCACGTGGATGCGCCGGTGCGCCGCATCCTGGTGGAGAAGGGTCGCGCCGCGGGCCTGGAGCTCGAGGATGGCCGCATCGTGCGCGCCCGTTGCGTGGCCGCCAACGTGGATCCCCGCACGCTGTACCTGAAGCTGCTGGATCCCGGCGAAGTGCCGCCGGAGGTCCGGACGCGCATGCAGCGCTGGCGCGCCGGCAGCGCCAGCTTCCGCATCAACGTGGCGCTGTCGGAGCTGCCCCGCCTGGACGACAGCGGGCCCGCCGGCAGCGACCTGCACCGCTCGGGCATCCTGGTCGCCCCGAGCCTCGCCTACATGGACCGCGCCCATGCCCACGCGCGCCTGGCCGGCATGTCGCGCGAGCCGGTGATCGAGCTGCTGCTGCCGAGCACGCTGGATGACTCCCTCGCCCCGCCGGGCCTGCACGTAGGGAGCCTGTTCTGCCAGCACTTCGCGCCCACGCTGCCCGATGGCCGCAGCTGGGAGGAGGCGAGGCAGCAGGCGCTCGACCTCGTCATCGACACGGTCACGCGCTACGCCCCCAACTTCCGCCGCAGCATCATCGGCGTGCTGGCGCTCTCACCGCTGGACCTCGAGCAGCGCTTCGGCCTGCCCGCAGGCGACATCTTCCATGGCGCCCTGGGGCTCGACCAGCTGTGGGCGGCACGTCCCCTGCTCGGGCTCGGTGACTACCGTACGTGCGTGAAGAACCTGTTCCTGTGCGGCTCCGGCGCGCATCCCGGTGGCGGCGTCACGGGGTTGCCCGGACGCAACTGTGCGGCCGAAATGCTGCGCCATTTCCGGAAAAAATCCTTTCCAAGCGCAACTGTAGACAGAATGTAATCTGTCTCCTACACCCGACACCGTGGAGAAAGATGTTGCAGCAGCGGCGGGAGATATGGTCAAGTTAGGGCACCCGCATATTTGGGCGCCGGGACAAGACGTCCGCCCTGCGGTTGTTTTTGGACATTGACCTTCAAGGGGATCAACAATGAAAAGCTCGATGGGTATCAAGATTGCCGCTGTGGCCGCCTTCGTTGCTCTGGCGGGTTGCACGGACCTGAAGCCGCTGCAGGCGGACATCGACAGCCTGAAGAGCCAGGTGGGCACGCTGTCCTCTGATGTGGCCGCTCTGAAGGCCGATCGTACCGCTGCGAATGCCGCTTCCG
>QGUX01000174.1 GCA_003242275.1 Pseudomonadota bacterium
CAATAGGGGTTTCAGTCCGGTTCGTTGGGTCCGGAAATTGTTTAAGAGACCGGGCCAGCTCCGCCGCGCGCGCCTGGCGCTGCTGTCGGGCGCACAGATCCCCGACCAGCGCGTGGTCGCCAGCCTCACCGGCCTGGGCCTCGCGGTGACCGCAGATGACGAGGGCTGGACGGTCACGCCGCCCTCCTGGCGCTTCGACCTGGCCATCGAGGCCGACCTGATCGAGGAAGTGTTGCGCATCGTCGGCTTCGACGCGGTGCAGGAATCACCCAAGCGCCTGCCGCAGCGCTTCGCGCGCCGCAGCGAGTCGCGCGTGAACGAGCGCGCGCTGCTCGACGCGCTGGTGGCACGCGGCTACCACGAGGTCATCAGCTACGCCTTCGTCGATCCGGCGCTGCAGGAGAAGCTCTTCCCTGGCCGCGCCGCGGTGCGCCTGGCCAATCCCATCGCCTCGGACCTGGCGGTGATGCGCGTGTCGCTGTGGCCGGGCCTGGTCCGCACCGCGCTGGCCAACCTCGCGCGCCAGCAGGAGCGGGTGCGCCTGTTCGAGCTCGGTGCGGTGTTCCTGGAGGAGCAGGCCGGTGCCGTGCGCGAGTACCCGCGCGTGGCCGGCATCGCCGTCGGCCCACGCCATCCCGAGCAGTGGGCCGCCGGACGCGAGCCCGCGGATTTCTTCGACCTGAAGGCCGACGTCAGCGCGGTACTGCAACTCGCCGGCCCCGGCGCGCGCGTGGAATGGGAGGCCGCGCCGCTGCCCTGCCTGCATCCCGGTCGCGGCGCCACCATCCGCCGCGACGGCCACGAAGTGGGCTGGCTGGGCGAACTGCACCCGCAGCTCGCCGCCGAACTGGGCTTCCCCGGCACCTGCCTGCTGTTCGAACTGGACATAACGCGCGCGCTGCACGCACCGCTGCCCGTGCTGCAGCCCGTTTCGCGCTTCCCGCACGTGCGGCGCGACCTCGCCGTGACGGTGCCCAGGGAAACGCCTTTAAGCGCCATCGTCTCTCATGCTAGTGTTGCCGCCGGGGAGTTGCTCACGGACCTCACGGTCTTCGACATCTACCAGGGCGCCGGCATAGAACCAACTCGAAAAAGCGTCGCTTTGGGCTTGATTTTTCAGGACAAAAATAAGACGCTCACTGATGCCGACGCCGATGCCCTGATGGCGTCCGTGGCGGCAAGGCTGGGTGAGAAGCTGGATGCAAGGGTGCGGAGCTGATTCATGGCGCTGACCAAGGCAGAGATCGCTGAAGCGCTGTTCAACCAGCTCGGCCTCAACAAGCGCGAGGCACGCGAGCTGGTCGACCTGTTCTTCGAGGAGGTGCGTGGCGCACTGTCCTCGGGCAGCCAGGTGAAGCTCTCGGGTTTCGGCAACTTCGACCTGCGCGACAAGAACCAGCGTCCCGGGCGCAACCCCAAGACCGGCGAGGAGATCCCCATCAGCGCGCGGCGCGTGGTGACCTTCCGCCCCGGCCAGAAGCTGAAGGCGCGCGTGGAAGCCTATGCTGGAACCCCGGAACAATAACGAGCTGCCCGCCATCCCGGGCAAGCGTTACTTCACCATCGGCGAGGTGAGCGAGCTGTGCGGCGTCAAGCCGCATGTGCTGCGCTACTGGGAGCAGGAGTTCCCCCAGCTCAAGCCGGTGAAGCGCCGCGGCAACCGCCGCTACTACCAGCGCCAGGACGTGATCGTGATCCGCCAGATCAGGAGCCTGCTGTACGAGCAGGGCTTCACCATCGGCGGCGCACGCCAGAAGCTGCAGGGCGAGGAGGCCCGCAGCGACGTCACCCAGAGCCAGCAGATCGTGCGCCAGGTGCGGATGGAGCTGGAAGAGCTGCTGCGCATCCTCAAGCGCTGATGCAGCGGTGGCGCCTCCGGCGCCGCCGCACGGGGGAAGGAACCATGAAGCAGTCCGTATCGTTCGTGCGCCGTTTCGCGCCGGTGTTGCTCGTCGCCTCGGCGCTGGTCGTGTCCGCATGCAACCGCCCGTCGGCGCCGTACGCCGCCCAGGGGCAGGGCAACCCGTTCACCGCACCGCTGCCCGCCGGCCTGCAGAACACGGCCAGCATCCTGGACCTGATGCTCCATCCCATCGATACCCACGCCGATGAGCTGTGGGAGGCCGTGGCGACCGTCAGCACCATCGAAGGAACGCGCGACGTGTATCCGCAGACGGACGAGGAGTGGGCCGGGCTGCGGCAGAAGGCCATCGTGCTGGCCGAGGCCTCCAACCTGCTCGTGACCCAGGGGCGGCGCGTGGGCCATCCGGGGCAGAAGGTCGAGGGACCTGGCGAGAGCACCGACCTCACGCCCGAACAGGCGCAGGCGGAGATCGACAAGGAACCCGCCGCATTCGCCGCCTTCGCGGCCGCCATGCAGGGCGCGGCGCGCGGGCTGATCGACGCCATCGACCAGCGCAGCGTCGAGGACTACCTCACCGCCGGCAGCCACCTGCAGGAGGCCTGCGAGGGCTGCCACCGGAAGTTCTGGTATCCCAATTCGCCGCTGCCGCCCGGACTGTAGGCGGCCTTCGTCGCGAACCGGGCGCCGTCCCTGTCATCAGGCCGGCGGCGACGGCTCCATCTGCCAGTCGTTGACCAGCTTGTAGCGGGCCGCCTTGATCTGGCGGAACAGTCCGCCCTCCACCCAGTACAGGCCGAAGGTGATCACGCGGAATACCTCACCGGCCTTCAGCGGGCGGCGGAAGTAGTTCGGCTCCGGCCAGTCCCTGTACACGCGGAACTCGGTGGGCAGCTCCGCGGCGATGCCGGTGACGTCGCTGATGTAGTGGTTGACCTCCACCGTCTCGTGGATGTGGGCCTTGACCTCGTTGTAGAAGTCGCGGATGGCGTCGGCGCCCTTGAGGATGGCGTTGCCAAGCTCCAGCTCGACATCGGGGTGGTAGAACCCGAGGAAACGCGGATCGTTGGCGTTGAACCACTCCACGTACTGCATGTACCGCTCGCGCGGCATGCCACCGGAAGAGGAAGCGGCTGCAGATGGCGGACTGCCTGACGAGCAGCCGGGCAATCCGGCGAGGCCGGCGAGGCCGGCGGCGCCCAGGGTGGTGCGGGCAAGCAGGTGGCGTCTGGTGAGCATGCTCCGGCTCATCTCCCCCTCCGGGGTTGTTTCCCGTCAGTACAGCACCTCGGGCGCCGGACCATCAAGGCCGGCGGGCGGCGGGCCATCTGGCTCACGGGCAGGTCACCACGTACACGCACGAGCTGCGCCCTGGTGGCGAGCCTGCCTCATCGGCCAAGCGAAGGGGTGGGGCTTCCCCTGCTTTCCACTTTCTGCCACTATTTCGCACCCCACCGAGGCATTGATTTAAAAGTCCTTTAAATTCAATGTCTTGCACGAAACCCGCAGGCCAGGTCCGCTGCGGATCGTGGTAAAGTGCGGGAATTCATCCGGTCGGGGCGTGGCGCAGCCTGGTAGCGCACTTGCATGGGGTGCAAGGGGTCGGAGGTTCAAATCCTCTCGCCCCGACCAATTCTGACGAGTCTCCCGCAATCCCGCTGTGGGCCATCTTGTGGGCCAGACAGCGGCGACCTGCGCTTCCCGTGGCCATTCCGGCCCGGCAATGCCCTAGACTCGCGCCCGCGGCCTCCGCCACACCCGCAAGGATGCTCTCATGGACAAGACAGCGATCCTGTCCCCCCTGGCCTGCCTGCTGGCAGGTGCCATTTCCCTCCCGCTCAACGCCTCGGCAGCGGACGTCGCAACCGACGACACCCTCGCCATCTTCGCCAGCACCCAAGGTTCGGTCCGCCTCAAGGATGGACGGACGATCCACCTCACCTGCACGGGTGAGGGCAGCCCGGCCGTCATCCTCACCGCAGGTGCCGGTGACTGGGGCATCAGCTGGCACACGGTGTTGCCGGAACTGGGTCGGCGCTACCTCACCTGCACGTGGGATCGCGCCGGCTTCGGACTCAGCGACCCCAGTCCGCATCCGCAGGTGGTTACGAACACCACTGACGACCTGGAAGGCGCGCTGCAGACCGCCGGCATCGAGGGCCCCTACATCCTCGCGGGCCACTCCTTCGGCGCCTTCGAATCCATCCTGTTCGCGGTACGCCACCGGGAGAAGGTCAGGGGGATCGTGCTCGTCGATCCGGCTGTTCCTGATGCCTGGGCAAGGCGTGAACGCGTGGCGCCCGCCGTGGGCGCGGACGCGCGCCAGTACACGGAACGGCTCCTGGAATTCCTGGCCGCCTGCGAATCGGTCCTCGCGGACCGGTCATCAAGATCCCCGCAGGAAGTGGCGGCGTGCCTGCCGCGCCTGCAGCCGCAATGGCCGGAAGAGGTGGGGGCCGCGATCCGGCACGCGGTATCGGCTTCGACCATGAGGACCATGGCGTCGTTCTTCGCGATGGCCGACAGGAGCGGGCAGCTCATGGCCGGCCATGCACTGGGCGACATTCCGCTGATCACGCTCGGCGCAACCCTCGTCGATCCTCCCGCCGGTGCACCCGCCGCGGTCGTCGAGCAGTGGCCCAGGTACGTCGAAGACTGGAAGCTCGCCCAGCGGGAACTGGCGCAGGCCTCCTCGCGCGGCGAGTATCGGGCCATTCCACGCACGACCCATTACGTGCACGTGGATCGGCCGGACGCGGTGATCGATGCGATCGACGAGCTGGCCGGCGCGCCCGCGCGGTGATTGCCTGGATTCCGGACGGCACCGGGACCTGCAAGGTCCCTGCATGGCTCAACGAGGGCAACCCCGAGGGCAACCGTGAGCCCGGTTCAGGCGCTGGGCACGCGCCTGCCGTCAGTAACCGGAATGGCGGCGCCGGAGACGGTCACCGCAGCGCGACACCCGCGCTTCATCGCCGTGGCTTGCGCCGCGGCGCCTGGGCGCCACCGCAAACCTGGGCGTGGAATGTGCCGCCGGACGCGGCGACAGGACCGCCGGCAGGTCGAGGGTATCGAGTCCGGTCTGGGGATGCCTCTCCGGCGACCACAGGCAGCGGCGACCCCAGGCGCTCATGCCCGTGCTCCTGCCTGCGAGGTGCGAAGAACCCGTGCGGAAAGGATGGCCACGACAGCTCCTGGATGAATGAAGCTGTCATGGACTTTATCGCCCATCCCCCTCAGGGATGCCCGGATTCCGGTCCTTCCGCAGGCCTCGCGGATCCATAAAATGCGCCGCGCCAGGGCCTGAAGATCCGGCTGCCGAAGCCGCTCCCGGTGATGCGGGCAGGCTTCTTCGGCACCTGGTTCCATTCCAGTCTGCAGCATCGGGAAAGCATGTCCACGTCGCACCTTGCGAAGGCAGGTACGCGGGAGGGCCTGTGCCTGTCCTGCGGGGCCTGCTGCGCCTTCTACCGCGTATCGTTCTACTGGGCGGAAGCCGTGCAGCTCGGCATCGATGCCGGCGCGCTGCGGCAGGTCAATCCCTGGCTGGCCTGCATGGCCGGCACCGAGAAGCACCCACCTCGCTGCCATGCACTGCAGGGCGAACCGGGGCACCGCGTGGCGTGCTCGATCTACGCCATGCGTCCCTCGCCGTGCCGCGAGTTGCAGCCGGGAGAGGAGAAGTGCAATCGCGCCCGCGCCGCCCACGGCCTGCCTCCGCTGCTGCTCGATATGCAACCTGACATGGCGGCGTGACCCGCGGACCGGTAGCGGTAGCCGGTGGATCATTCCCGTCGTACGATCGCCAGACAAGAACAACCGGTTCGGGGGAGGACATGCGCAGATTCCCGGCCTTGGTGCTCGTGCTGGCGCTTGTCCCTGCCGCTGTCGCCCAGGAACTGCTTGCGGGCATCGATCGCGACGTGCTGCACGCCTTGCTGCTGCCCGGCGACCAGGCATTGAATGTCAGCTCCACCGTTCCCGAGGAGCTGGCCGACCTGCGCATGCCGCGGGAGCTGACGTGGGTGGGCAGCCTCGAGCGCTCGCCGGATCCTGCAGCGACGCAGGCGCAGACTTCGGTGACGGCGGCGTGGCGGTCCGGGCTGCCGCTGACCGAGGCGGAAAGGCTCGCCGCGAGCGCGCTGGAAGAGCAGGGCTGGACGCTGTCGATGAACATGCGCAGCCAGCCTTCCGTCTTCGTCGCGCCGATGAGCCAGGCCACGGACGTCTGGTGCCGCGACGGCAGGCAGCTCAGCTTCACGGCCGGAGCACTGGGCGCGACTTCCTACGTGGTGCTGAACTTCCAGAAGGGCGCTCCCACCGGCTTCTCCCCCGGCTGTGTCCCGCGGCCGCCGATGACGCAGTCCGCGCTCGCTTCCGATCTGCCAAGGCTCGAATTGCCACTGGACCCGAGGACCGGCGCGCCGGCCGCGATGAGGGGCAGCAGCAGCGGCAGCTCGCCGACCGGGCTGTCCTTCAGCACGACCTTCCAGCATGCGGCGCCGGCTCCCGACATTGCATCGCACTTCGCCCGCCAGCTCGAGCAGCAGGGGTGGAAACAGGATGCGGGCTGGGCCGGCACGGACTTCGCCGGATCAGTGTGGAGCAGGTCCCGCGCTTCGGGAGGCGCCGTGGTCGTCACGCTGCATGTGGTGGACCGCGGCGGCAACACCGTGCTGGCGCTGGTGAACGTCAGCGCCCGCACCGAGTGAAGGAGCCGGGACCATGCGCAGGCTGATCCTGTCCGTACTGGCCCTGCTCGGCGTCTGCAGTGCCACCGCTGCGGAGGACCTGCTGCGCCATGCCGACCCGGACGTGCTGAATGGACTCATCTTCGGTGGTCGCGCCGCCCAGCGCGCCCGCGTCACCGACACCATTCCGGCCGATCTCGCCGACGTGCAGGTACCGAAGGGCTTCGTCCTCATCGGTACCGCCGAGCGTGGTGACGGCATGGTCACCACCGCCTTCGCCACCGGCATCGAGCTGGAGCCGGCGTTCGATGCCCTGCTGCAAGCGCTGCTTGCCGCAGGCTGGCAAACCGAGATGCAGCCCGCGCAGGCACCCACCTTCACTGTCGCCACCGACGGGCGCAGCGAGGCAGTCCAGCTGGTCTGCCGTGACAGCCGGCGGCGCATCGTGACGGCACGCGAGTTCGAGGGCGTGCGCCATGTGTCGACGGCGACGATACCCGGGCAGGCGGCGAGGCCCTGCCATGCGCGCGATTCCGCCCCGGGCTTCGGCAGCCTGGCACAACTGCAGGCGCTGCAATCGCAGATGCCGCGCATCACCTTTCCCGACGGCGTGAAGATCACGGGACCAGGCGGTGGCGGTGGCGGCGGCGATGCCATCCACCAGTCGGTGCGCGTCAGCAGCCCGGAGGAGACGCTGACCTCGCTGTTGCTGGATCTCTCCCGCCAGCTCACCGCCCAGGGCTGGCGGCGCGATGCGACCTGGAACGGCCAGATCGCGGCTGGCGCGGTGTGGACCCGCACCTCGCGCGACGGCGTGGCGCTGATGGTCCTGCTGGAGATCATCGACGCCGGCGACTCGCAGTTCGACGTGCGCTTCCTGCTGATGCCGGCGGGCGCCTGACGCCCCAGGGGCGTCCGTCCGGTTGAATGCGGCGGCAGGGCGCTGCCGGATTGCGCCCCTGAAACCCCCCAAGACCCCCCTGGCCCCCCTGGGGGGGGGCCTGCTGTCCCCCCCCTGGGCCTCCTGGCGGACCAAT
>QGUX01000372.1 GCA_003242275.1 Pseudomonadota bacterium
CTTGCGTAGAGAGGCCAGTGCCGGGGAGGCGAAAACGGTCCGGACGGCGACCAACGGCCTAGCGCCACGGCGATCCACGCGGCCCAGGCGAACATCAGCACCCGGTACACCCACATGGGCACGCTGACCACGGCGGGCCGGGGCAACGTGGTGCCGCTGCGGTCGAGGAACCAGGCGAAGCCGTCGGCGGCGCCGAAGCTGCCGCCGGGGGCGTCGAGGCTCATGTCCGGCGTGGCCAGGAGGCCGTAGCGCACGCCGGAGAACACCAGGCTCGACAGGGCCACGACGCTGAACACCGCCAGCACCACCTGCACGGTGTGGAACACCCAGCGCCTGGCGCCGGCATGGTCCCAGCCCTCACGCCAGCGCATCACGATCAGCCACGCCGCCACGGTGGCGAACACCGGCCAGGACAGGGTCGAGAGCCCCAGGCCCAGCAGCAGCCACTCGTGCAAGCGCAGCGGCGAGCGCCGCCAGCGCGACAGCGCCCAGGCCAGCGCGAGGAACACCACGATCTCGCCCCAGTAGAGGATGGTGGTGCCGACGCCGGGGCCGCGCGCGAGGAGCGGCCAGCGATGCTGCGGCAGCACGATCCCGGTGCGCACATTGCTGGCGGGGATGCCGAGGTCGATGGCGTCCGGGCGCGTGATGAAGCCGGCGCCGCGGGGCATGGTCCACTGGATCTCCACGAGGTTCCGGCCGGCCAGCACCGACAGCGGCAGCTGGCCGTTGTCGGGCCGGATGGGCACGGGCTCCCCGTTCACCCGCACCTCGGTGACGCGCGCCTCCGCGGGCAGCGTCAGCGTGTGGCGGCCGGCCTGGGTGCTGCGATAGTCCAGCTGAAGCGAACCATTGACCGAGCGCCGGCCAAACTCGCTGCGGTGGACGACGCTGTCGATGGCCAGGGTCTGGCCGGGCGCGGGCGCCGGACGGCGGATGGTGAGGTTGAGCGTCTCGCCGGCGCGCGGCACGAAGTGGAAGCTCCACTGCCCGCCCTCGTTCGGCGGCAGCGAGGGCGGGAAACCCTCGAACTGCACGTTCCACTCCGGGCCGACGGCGAACACCCATTCCTCGGTGCGCTGCGCATCGGCGGGCAGCGTCAGCGACAGGGTTTCCGTGCGCGGCAGCAGCGAGGACCAGGTGGCGGACGCCGCGCCGCGCGGCAGCGCGAGGGTGACGGCGCCGTCGCGCACTTCCAGCTCGCTGGTCAGCAGCGACTCGCCGGGTGCGAGCGGGATGCTCACCTGCAGCGGCGCGGCGCGCGGCGCGATGCGCTCGACCACGCTGCGCACGCCCCAGTCCAGGTCGAAGCTGAAGTGGCGCGTCACCTTCACGAACGGCGCGAACTCGCTGGGCGCGAGCTCGGAAGTCGCGCTGCCGGCGCTGCGGCGGCGGATCAGCTCCAGCGAGCCGGCCAGCAGGCGGCCATTGCTGGCGCCGGCCGCATCCCAGCCGCGGGTGCTGACCGAGAGGGTGCGCGGCGGCTGCGGGAAGTTCAGCTGCACGGTCTCGGCATTGGCGAGGCGGCCGGACAGACGCAGCCGGTGCGCGCCCGGGGTGAGCGGCAGCCACGCCGATCCATCCCCCTGGCGCAGCGCGAACGGCGCGGCGCGGCCGTCGACCTCGACGCGCTCGAGCTGCCACAGGTCGCCGGCCTGCGGCAGCGCCACGGCCACGTCGGCCAGCGCGCTGGCGGCCAGCTCGACCTCGAGCCGGTCGCCGTCGGCGCGCACCTCGGCCGATATGATCTCCGCGCAGCTGTTGCGGCAGGGCGGCGGCTGGGTGAGGCGGGTGCGCAGTTCGTTGAGCAGCTCGGTGGAGGGATAGGCCTGCGCCGCCGCGCGGTCCGTTGGTGCCGCGAACCGCAGCGGCCCCGCCGCGGCGGCGGCACCGGGGCGCGGGAGCACGCGGCGCAGGCCGGCGGGCAGCCAGGGCGCATCCAGCGGCAGGTTGAACGCCGCCCGCGCCAGCAGCGGCGCGAACAGCGCCGTGGCGACCACGCCCACGATGCGCCACAGCCCCAGCGCCACGGGCCCCAGCCACAGGAAACG
>QGUX01000373.1 GCA_003242275.1 Pseudomonadota bacterium
GGCGTGGAGTTCCGTACCGTCGACTACGACAGGCCGGAGACGCTCGAGGCCGCGCTCGACGGCATCACGCGCGTGGTGCTGGTGTCGGGCAGCGAGGTGGGCAAGCGCGTGGCGCAGCACCGCAACGTCATCGAGGCCGCGGCCCGCGCCGGCGTCAAGCTGCTCGCCTACACCAGCATCCTGAAGGCGGACAGCAACCCGATGAAGCTGGCCGAGGAGCATCGCGGCACCGAGCAGGTGCTGGCCGGGGGCAAGGTGCCCTACATCGTGCTGCGCAACGGCTGGTACAGCGAGAACTACACCGGCAGCGCGGCGGTCGCGGTGCAGTCCGGCGTGTTGCAGAGCGCCTCGGGCAAGGGCCGCATCTCCACCGCCACGCGCAACGACTATGCCGAGGGTGCCGCGGCGCTGGTCCTGCGCGACGACCATCGCGCCGGCCAGGCCTACGAACTGGCCGGCAGCACCAGCTTCGACAAGCACGAGTACGCGCAAATGCTGTCGAAGGCCTCGGGCAGGCGCGTGGCCGTGCAGGAGCTCTCCGAGGAGGCGTATGCGCAGGCGCTGATGAAGGCCGGCCTGCCCGAGCCCTTCGCGCGCATCCTCGCCGACTCGGATGCGAGGTCCGGCGATGGCTGGCTGTTCGACGACAGCCGCACGCTGGAGCAGGCCATCGGCCGCCCGACCACGCCGATGGAGGAGACCGTGCGCGCGGCGCTGGACGCCGGCTGACCGGGCAGGGAGCAGCGAAGGTCCCGCCGCTCCCGCATCGCCGGCTACTTGCCGCCGGCCGGGAACAGCATCAGGAAGGAACGTCCATCCGGAGCCAGGTCGTACTGGCGCCGGCCCGGCCCCTGCACGAAGCCGGTGATGGGCAGTTCCACCGCCGCGCCGACCCGCAGTTCATCCCCCTGCGCGGTCACGTCGAGCCTGTACAGCTTGCCGCCCTGGTCGAAATACAGCGCCCTGCCGTCGGGTGCCCACACCGGATGCGCACCGCCGCCGCGCGTGAGCTGGAAGCGCCGGCCGGTCTGCGGCAGCGGCTCGGCCCATACCTCGTAGCGGCCGGTCTCGTCCGAGGCGTAGGCGATCCAGCGGCCGTCGGCGGAGACGTGGCTGCTGTGCTGCGCGGTGCCGGGCAGGTCGACCACGGGGGTCACCTTGAGGGTGGTGAGGTCCAGTGCCGCGATGCCGTAGTCCCGCTCGCCGGCGCGCGTGGCGAACAGCATCCGCCCGTCGCGGTAGATGCCCTCGGGGGCGGCGCCGTCGACCAGGAACTTCGGCTGCTCGCCGCCGTCGGCGCGCTGCCAGAACAGCGCATCACTGCCATTGCCGGTGGCCAGGAAGGCGATGCGGTCGCTCTCCGGGTTCCACACCGGGATGATGTTGCGCCGGGTGATGACGGTGACCTGCAGCGCCCTGCGCTTCGCGAGGTCGGAAATGGGCGCCACCTGGATGCGGGTGATCGGCGGATCGCCGGCGGATTCGCCCGGTTCGGTCAGCTCGAAGGCCACGCGCGTGCCATCCGGGGAGACGCGCGGTGCGTAAACGGAGTCGGGCAGGGTGCCGAGCACCTTCTTCTGGCCCTGCAGGTCGACGAGCGCGAGCTCGTACTCACCGCCGGAGGACTGCGGCGCGGCGGCATGGGCAAGGCTGAAGGCAGCCATCCCGGCCACCAGGACTGCAAGACGTTTCATTCATCAACCCCCATCTGGTTGCGGCTTGTTTTCCGCAAGCATAGCGGGCCGACACGCATTTGTGAGGCACGGAAAGCCGCAAGGGCGGCGCACCTTGCGGCACGCCGCCTCGCGGCTTTCGGATGCCGGCTTCCTGCCGGCGGATCAATGCATCGTGATGCCAGGCGAGAACATCAGCACCCGGGGCGGACCTTCGGAGTGCTCGTTCATGTACTCCCACAGCGCCGTGTAAGCCTTCTCGAAATCGGCCTGTGCGATGGCGAGAGCGGTCTGGGCACGACGGAAATCCGCTTCGAGTCCCGCCAGTACTTTCTTGCGATCTGAATCGCTCATCGCTACCTCCTTGCTGACGTG
>QGUX01000175.1 GCA_003242275.1 Pseudomonadota bacterium
TTAAAAAGAGCACGCGGGGAAAGGCGGCACGGGCAGAAAACCGGCTTCCGTTTGCCGTTGAGCGCGGCGCCCCCAGGTCGGGGATCGCCGGGAGGCCGGGGGGGGTGGCCGGCACCTTGATCAGCGCGTTGGGCCGATCGAGCGCCCGCCACAGGCGCTGGGCCTCGGCCACGGTGCCGGCCGTGTCGTCGGCGAGCAGCGGCGAGACCTCGAAGCTGACGTAGCCGTCCCTGCCGGAAGTGGCGCGGTACACGTCCTGGAACAGGTCGGCGGCGCCGCGCACGTCCTCGAGGGCCAGCTGCTCGTAGATGGCGAGCGGCGCCAGCCCCTGCGCGGCCAGCTTCGCCGCGGCATCACGGTACTCCTCGCCACCGGCGATGGATTTCTCGAAGATGGCAGGATTGGAGGTCATGCCGGCCAGCCCGTCCTCCTCGATCCAGCGGCGCACGGTGCCGTCGCCCAGCCAGTTGCGGCGGATGTCGTCCACCCACAGGCTCTGTCCCAGTTCCCGCAGTTGCAGCAGCGGATTCATCGTCGCGGAGTCTCCTTCGGCAAGGGTGTGCGATCGTATATGAAGGTGGGCCATACGCGGACATGCATGGGTTGTGGCGTTCGCTGCGATGCACCGACCCCACGGACAGCCCCCGGGCATGGGCCTATAATCGCCGCCAGGAACGAGAATCCGCGCCCGAAGCGGACACCAACAAGGACCGATGGGGGGATGAAATGACGATCCGACACGGCAATGCGCGCCTCCGCAGGGTGGGCGCGTTCGGGATAATCCTCGTGGCTGCCCTTGCGGCCGGATGCCAGAAGCGCATCGGCCAGGCCGCCGTCGACGCGGATCGCCTGGTCAATGCCGACAACGAGCCGGGCGCGTGGATGACGCACGGCCGCACCTACTCCGAGCAGCGCTTCAGCCCGCTCGATGCCATCAACACGGAGAACGTCGGCCGGCTGGGCCTGGCCTGGTACGCCGACATGGACACCAACCGCGGCCAGGAAGCCACGCCCCTCATGGTCGACGGCGTGATCTACGTGTCGACCGCGTGGAGCAAGGTGAAGGCCTACGACGCGAAGACCGGCAAGGCGCTGTGGTCCTTCGATCCCGAGGTGCCCGGCGCCGCGGGCGTCAATGCCTGCTGCGACGTGGTCAACCGCGGCGTCGCCGTGTGGCAGGGCAAGGTGTTCGTCGGCACCATCGACGGCCGCCTGATCGCGCTCGACTCGAAGACCGGCCGCAAGCTCTGGGACGTGGTCACCGTCGACCAGTCCAAGCCCTACACCATCACCGGCGCGCCGCGCGTGGTGAAGGGCAAGGTGCTGATCGGCAATGGCGGCGCCGAGTTCGGCGTGCGCGGCTACGTGACGGCCTACGACGCCGAAACCGGCGAGCTGGCCTGGCGCTTCTACACCGTGCCCGGCAATCCCGCCGACGGCCCCGACGGCGCCGCCTCCGACAGCGTGCTGGCGGAGCTGGCCCAGCCCACGTGGTCCGGCAAGTGGTGGGAAATCGGCGGCGGCGGCACGGTGTGGGACTCCATGTCGTACGACCCCGAGCTCGACCTGCTCTACGTCGGCGTGGGCAATGGCTCGCCGTGGAACCACTCGCTGCGCAGCGAGGGCAAGGGCGACAACCTGTTCCTCACCTCCATCCTCGCGCTCGACCCGGATGACGGCAGCTACCGCTGGCACTACCAGGTGACGCCGGGCGAGACCTGGGACCACACCGCCACGCAGCAGATGATCCTCGCGGACCTCACCATCGACGGCGAGGTGCGCAAGGTGCTGATGCAGGTGCCGAAGAACGGCTTCTTCTATGTGCTCGACCGCACCAACGGCAAGCTGATCTCGGCGAAGAACGTCACCGAGATCGCGTGGGCCACGCACGTGGACCTCGCCACCGGCCGGCCGGTGGAGAACCCGGCGGCGCGCTACAACCTCACGGGCAAGCCGTTCCAGTCCACCCACAACCCCAATGGCGTGCACACCTGGCACTCGATGGCGTACAGCCCCCAGACCGGCCTGGTGTACGTGCCCATCCACGGCACGCCGTTCATCTTCGGCAAGCCCGAGCACTATGAACCGGTGAAGAAGGCCACCAACACCGGCGCCGACTTCTCCGCCAACGCCACGCTCGACCCGCAGTGGGTGCTGGACAACACCTACGGCCGCCTGATCGCCTGGGATCCGGTGCAGCAGCGCGAGGTCTGGCGCGTGGAGCGCGCCGGCCAGGCCAATGGCGGCGCACTGGCCACGGCCGGCGGCCTGGTGTTCCAGGGCACGGGGTCGGGCGAGTTCACCGCGCTGGATGCCAGGAGCGGCGAGCAGCTCTGGTCCTACCCGGTGCAGACCGGCGTGGTGGCCGCGCCGATCAGCTACGCCATCGACGGCGAGCAGTACGTGGCCATCATGGTAGGCACCGGCGCCTCGTGGGCCATGATCGGCGGCGACGCCAACATGAAGGGCTTCGCGCTGCCGAACGTGTCGCGCCTGCTGGTGTTCAAGCTCGACGGCCAGGTGCAGCTGCCGCCGGCCCCGGCCATGCAGCGCCCGCCACTGGACCCGCCGCCGCTCACGGCCGACGAGGCCACCGTGGCGCGCGGCGCGCCGCTGTACGAGACCTGGTGCGGCAGCTGCCATGGTGCCGGCGTGGTGGGCGTTGGCCTGCTGCCCGACCTGCGCCGCACGCCGCTGCTGCGCACGCCCGAGCAGTTCGAGCAGGTGGTGATGGCCGGCGCGCGCGAGCCGCGCGGCATGGTCTCGTTCCACGACGTGTTCGACGCCGAGGATGCCCGCGCCATCCTGGCCTACATCATCGCCCGCGCGAACCAGGACAAGGCGGCCGGCGCCGAGTAGGAACCCAACGGGTCGGGCGGCGCCACGGCGGCGCGGTTAGAATCGCAGCCGCATGAGCGCCCCCGACCGTTACGCCGTCATCGGCCATCCTGTCCGCCACAGCCGCTCGCCGTTCATCCATTCGCGCTTCGCGGCCCAGACGCACCAGGACCTGGTCTACACCACCATCGATGCCCCGCCCGCCGACTTCGCGCGGGTGGTGCGCGAATTCTTCGCCGGCGGCGGCAAGGGGCTGAACGTCACCGTGCCCCACAAGGAAGCGGCCGCGCAGCTGGTGGATGAGCTCACGCCGCGCGCGCATCGCGCCGGCGCGGTCAACACCATCGCGCCACGCCCGCAGGGGGGCCTCCTGGGCGACAACACCGACGGCGCGGGACTGGCGCGCGACCTCGTCCACAACCACGGCATCAGCATCGCTGGCCGTCGCGTGCTGCTGCTCGGCGCCGGCGGCGCGGCGCGCGGCGTGCTCGCGCCGCTGCTGGGCCTTGCGCCCAGCCGCCTGTGCATCGTCAATCGCAACGTTCAGCGCGCCCGCGACCTCGCCACGGCCTTCAGCGACATGGGAAGCCTCGGCGCCATTTCCTACGAGGAGCTGGCCAGGGGGACTGAACCCTGGGACATCGTGATCAACGCCACCGCCGCCAGCCTGGCCGGCGAGGTGCCGGCGCTGCCTCCGGGCATCGTCACGTCGAACAGCATCTGCTACGACCTCGCGTACGCGCGCGAGGAAACGCCCTTCGTGCGCTGGGCGCACGAGCGCGGCGTGGCGCGCGCGATGGACGGGCTGGGAATGCTGGTGGAACAGGCCGCCGAGTCGTTCTACCTGTGGCGCGGCGTGCGGCCCGACACGCCCTCGGTGCTGGCCGCGCTGGCGGCGGAGCTGCGCGGCGCCGCCTGAATCAGCGCCGGCGCGAAGCGGCCATCAGCCGCACGGACACCGCATCGAGCGCCCACGCCCCGAGCTGCCACAGCAGCAGGAACAGGGCCCAGAGCGTCAGGCCCACGGTGAAGGCCACGAGCAGCCCGTCGGGATCGAGGGAAAAGGTGGGGACATGGTCGCGCAGCGTGGCCGCGCCGATGTCCGCGTCGTAGTGGCGCAGCAGGAAGGCGATCTGCTGCCACACCGTGCCCGCCAGTCCTTCGGCCATGGCCTGGAGCCGGTGCAGCGACTCGAGCATGTCCTGCAGCGCCTGGCCTTCGGCGTGGAAGCTGGGATCGGAACTGGCGAGGTGGTGCCGCACCAGCGCATCCATGTTGCCGTCGTGGTAACGGCGCGCGATCTCCTGGAACGGCGCCAGGTCGAGCTGGATCTGGTCCAGCCGCCCGCCGACGCGCTGGCGGTATTGCTGGATGAAACCGGGAATGCACCCGCCGGCAATGGTGCCGGCCAGCAGTACCAGTCGATCCAGCAATCCGCGCAGCATGCCGCGGTTCCGGGCCTCTTACAGGAAGGACTTCGAGATGCCCACCGAGATCAGGGAGGGCTTGGAGTCCTCCACCTTGAAGCGTTCGTACTCGCCGCGGATCGCCCACGAGCCGAGCTTGAACTGCACGCCCAGGCCATAGGCGAACTTGGTGTCGTCGGTGCTGAAGTCACCCACGTCCACGTCGACGTCCACCCGGGCGAGGCCGGCCTTGGCATAGACGTCGAGCACCGGCAGCGGCAACGGCAGGTAGAACAGGCCGAAGGCCGCAAGGCCCTTGTACTTGGCGTCGGCCTCCTCGGAGGTCGCCTTGCCGAAGTCGATGTAGTCCAGCTCCGCGCCGAACACGGAGGCGAATCGCACGCCGCCGAACAGCTTCCACGCGGTGTCCTTGTCGTCGAGGTCGGTGAACTCGATGTCGTCGAGGTCGGCATTGCTCTGGCCGATGCCCGCGCCGATGTAGAAGTCCACGCCGGGAATGCCCTGCGCCTGGGCCGGCGCGGCCGCCAGTCCCAGCGCACCGCAGGCAGCGAGCGCCGCCAGCAGGTGACGCGACTTCAGCCTTGCACCAGCCGCTCTGGAATTGGACATGTCATCTCCTCCTCAAGTGGGGTACGGGTGTCCGCATGGTACGCCGCGCAACAGAAAAGGCCCGCATCAAGCGGGCCTTTCTGCAAGGTTTTGTGACTGGTTTCAGCCCATACTGTTGCCTTTCAGCAACATTACTGGCCGGGACCGCCGGGACGAGGGCCACCACCAGGGCCGCCCGGGCCGCCCCTGCCACCGGGGCCTCCCATGCCGCCGCCCGGACCCATGCCCATGCCGCCCCGGCGCGAGGACTGCGCGGTTTCCCAGGTCTTGCGCTGCTCGTCGTTGAGCACCTTGTTCACGGCGGCGACGAAGTCGTCACGCACCTTCTGCCGCGCGGCCATGCCTTCCTGGCTCGGCGGCGAACCCGGCGTGAACGGATACTTCTCGTTGACGGTGTTCATCTGGGCCACGTAGGCATCGGCCGCCTTGTTGATTTCGGCCTTCTGCGCATCGCTGAGCTTCAGCGCAGCATCGTCGAGCGCGAAGCGCTGGAGGGTACCGGCGCGATCGAGCTGTCCCATGCCCATGCCCATTCCCATGCCGCCCCGCGGCGGACCGCCCGCTCCACCACCCGGCGCCTGCGCATACGCGCCGGTCGCCATCATCATCAGCGCACCCGTGGCCATGGCCACGAGGCTCGCCCTGAAACTGCCTTTCATGTTGGTTACCCCCGCGTGGTTGATCTTCGGATACCAAGGCGGATCGATCATAGCGCCGGCCCGGACGGGCGATTCACGGGGCAAGAAGTTTTAATGTGGCAAGGTGATAACCCCTGTCGCCATCCGGCAGCAGTTTGCCGCCGGACTGTCACACCGGTGCATCAGTCGCGCCGCATCAGGCCTTGAGCGCGCGCAAGGCGGCCTTCGCGACATCGGGGTGGTCGCAGAACAGGCCGTCGATGCCGGCCCTGACGTACACCTCGATCTCGGCGGCGAGGTCGCCGTGCGCGGCGAGGTCGGTGCCGCGGCGGAAACGCACCGGCAGGAACATGTTCTCGGCGCGGAAGGTCCATGCATGCACCTTCAGGCCCGCCGCGTGCGCGTTCTCCACCAGCGGCGTCGGCGTCAGCGATCCATCCGCGGCCTCGCTGACCACCATGTTCTTCTGCACGCCGACCACGTCCGCGTACTCGGCGATCCGCCTGAGCCCTTCCGGCGAGGACATGTTGGCGTAGGTTCCGCCCTTCTCCGGCGACTGGTCCCAGGGCGCACCCTCGGCGGCGAGCAGCTGCACCAGCGGATAGTCGCACTGGCGGCGCAGGTAGCGCAGGTTGCCCACCTCGAAGGACTGGATGAACACGGGCGCGGAGCCGGCGCAGCGCCTGAGCGTGTCGAGCAGCAACGGCTCGAGCCGGAGACCGATCGAGGCGAAGTGCGAGGGATGCTTGGTCTCCGGATACACGCCGATGGGTTTCAGGCCCGCCGGCTCGCGCATCGAGTTCACGTAGCCCACGTACTGCAGGATCTCCTCGAACGTGGGAATCTCGAAGCGGCCGTTGTAGCGCACGTTGCCCGGCCGGAGCTCGGGGATGCGCTCGCGCGCGCGCAGCGTCTTGAGCTCCTCGAGCGTGAAATCCTCGGTGAACCAGCCGCTGACGTCGACGCCGTCGATGTACTGCGTGCGCTTCCTGTCCTCGAACTCCGGGTGGTCCGCCACGTCGGTGGTGGTGCTGATCTCGTTCTCGTGGCGCGCCACCAGCACGCCGTCGCGGGTCGCCACGAGGTCCGGCTCGATGTAGTCGGCGCCGTGCAGCAGCGCCAGCGCATAGGAGGCCAGCGTGTGCTCGGGCAGGTGGCCGCTGGCGCCGCGGTGGCCGATCAGGATGGGGGTGCTCATTGCAGCAGGTTGATGCCCCAGGTCACCAGCAGCGCGTTGATGAAGTCGATGAAGAACGCCCCCACCAGCGGCGCCACCAGGAAGGCGCGCGGCGCGGGACCATAGCGTTCCACCAGCGCCCGCATCACCGCCATGGCATTGGCGGTGGTGCCCAGCATGAAGCCCACGAAGCCGCTGCCCATCACCGCCGACTCGTAGTCGCGGCCCATCAGGCGGAACACCAGCGGCACGGAGAACAGGATCAGCACCACCTGCGCGATCAGGCTCACCAGCAGCGGCAGCGCCAGGCCCGCGAGTTCCCACAGCTCCAGCGTCATCAGCGCCATGGTGAGGAACAGCGACAGCGAGACCGCGCCGATGGTGTCCTGGATGCGCATGGACAGGCCGAACCAGCCGGTCAGGTCGTCGAGGTTGCGGATCACCGAGGCCACGATCATGGCGCCGATGTAGGCCGGCAGCGTGACGCCGCGCGCCTCGATCCAGGCCGACAGCCACGAGCCCAGCGCCATCGCCACCAGCAGCAGCACGGCATTCTTCATCACCGCCCAGGTCTCGGCGCTCTCCTCGTCGCCCGCATCGCCCGAGGCATCGGGGGCGGCCTGCGCTGCCGGATCCACGCGCGGCTTCGGCGCCGGGGACGAACGGCCGTCCAGCCGGTTCCTCTCGACCAGCCAGCCGCCGGCGGGCCCGCCGATCAGCGCGCCGCTGACGATGCCGGCCATGGCCATGGCCAGCGCCACCGGCGCCGCGCCGCTGACGCCGGCCTCCTCGAAGAGGGGCGCGAAGGCCAGGCCCGTGGCC